>NZ_CP092473.1:3925000-3959994 GCF_014287515.2 Roseburia rectibacter | reverse complement strand
TTTATTTACAATTATTATTTCGGCATAACAAAAAGAAACTTAACCCCAAAATCTAAATTTTTTTAAATCTGTTCAGAAATTAATGGTATGAAAAATACTGTCCCGCTCGTCCTGAGAAATTCCCAGATAACGCTTTGTGATATAAAACGAAGAATGATTATACAGATCCATCAGAAGAACCGGCGAAATTCCCTGTTTCCATGCATGATAACCGAACGTCTTGCGGAGCGAATGACAGCTGATATGCGTTTCGCATAAGGTTTCGTCCGCTGCTCTGCGTACAATACGATATGCCTGGGAGCGGCAGAGTGGCTGCGTGGGATTAGTCTGTTTTGAAAAAATATAATCCTCTGCGTCAGGTTTTCTTGTTTTCCGGTAACAGTCCAGTGCCTTGATAACATGTGAATTTAAGGCAATCTCATTGACCTTTCCTGTTTTCTGTTCATGGATCAGAAGATGATCTAAGAAACAGTCTTTCTCAAAATAATACACATCTTTCCATTTTAAATTCAATACATCACTGATGCGCAATGCGGTGTAGAGCCCAAGAATGATCATCGTATAGTTGCGGATATTCGGATGTGCAGCCTCGTAATATGCAATGAAATTTTTTAGTTCGTCCTTGTCACGGATCGGTTGTGTTGTACCCATAATGACTCCTTTCTGCGGAAAATACCGCAAGCCTGTAAACGCAACATTTTATATGGAATGTTGCATTCAGGGAGAAACAGATAATCAGGGAGGAAAACAGATTTTATGCTCAAGTTAACGTTAAAGCCCGGTGACTATATTGACATCGGTGAAAACATCAGGGTCGTTTTTTCCGGCGGTTCTGCAAATAACATTCATCTTCTGGTGGATGCGCCGAGAGAGATGAATATTGCGCGTAGTTCTGCAGAAAGAAAAAGCAACCGCACTCACTACTATAAGGAACAGGGCATTTCGGAACAGGCACAGAAAGAGATTGCTGCAATTCTGATGAGGGAGCGCCACAGCAGATCAGAAGAAGCAAGGTAATAAGGTCAGGCTAACCTAGGGGTCGGGCTTATTATAAATCTTTTTAAGACGTATGTCTTAAAAATCAAGAAAAATTTCCGCATATCACGGAAAAAAAGGGAAAGGATTCCCGGATGCCGGGTAACGGCAGAACACATTTTTATCACACGGAGGTAAATATTATGGCAATGGTAGTACAGCACAACATGTCCGCAATGAATGCGAACAGAAATTTAGGCGTTACAACAGGAATGCAGGCAAAATCATCTGAGAAGTTATCTTCCGGTTACAAGATCAACCGTGCAGCAGATGACGCAGCAGGACTTTCTATTTCTGAGAAAATGAGAAGCCAGATCCGTGGCTTAAACAAAGCATCTGACAACGCACAGGATGGTATCTCTCTGATCCAGACCGCTGAGGGCGCATTAAACGAATCACACTCCATCTTACAGAGAATGAGAGAGTTATCCGTACAGGCTTCCAACGGTACAGAGACAGATGACGACCGCGAGGCAGTACAGAACGAGATTTCCCAGTTACAGGAAGAACTGACAAGAATTTCTGAGACAACAGAGTTCAATACGATGAAGCTGTTGGATGGTTCCCAGAGTGGAAGTACATCTTCAACCGGGTCAGGTCCGAAGTTTGGTGTTGTAGATGCAACATTAGACGGTGCACTTGTAACATCTAACGTGAAAGGTATTAAAGTAGCAACAGCAGCTTCCACAACAACAAAGGCAGGTCAGGAGACTGCTATCTGGGCTGCTGATGGAAAGACATTAACTTTAAATCTTTCGAAAAATAAGGTATATACACAGGACGAAATTGATGACTTGATCGCAAATGCAAAACAGGAAGACAGTACCGCAACTGGCGCACCGGCTGAAGTGAAAGTATCTTTAAAGAATGGTATTTTTAATGCAGATGCAGACACAACTGCCGGAACTGCAACAGTCGGTGGTGTGAAGGCAGTATCTGATGATGGAACTGTAACGGGATTTGTTGGAGCAGATACAATTTCATTTACGGCAAATAAGTATGGAACAGAGTTCAATAATACTGTGTTTAAATTCGCATTCGATAAGGCGGCAGGCAAAGAAGAAGTAGAGACAAATACAGCAATTGAAATCAGTGGAACCAATACGGTAACAGAAGGTCAGTATACAATTCATCTTGCAGCAGGCAAAGAATATACGGCAGAAGATTTAGAGGATATTCTTAAAACGGCAGGATTCGACTTTGATGTTAAATTAAGTGGAAATACACCAGATGAGCCAAATACTTTATTTGCAACCAGTGGCGCATCATCGGTGAGCGATATTACAATGGGTGATACCGCCGGAGCTGGTCTTGGAAGTACAGATGCTATGTGGGGGCAGGCTGGTTATGACAGTGTATCTTCTGGTGCTGGCATTACCTTGCAGATTGGTGCAAATGAAGGTCAGACCATGAGTTTCTCTATCGATGACATGAGTGCAAGAGCACTTGGCGTAGATGGCAACAAAGTAGACTTAAGCACACAGTCCGGTGCCCAGAAAGCTACTACCACGATTGATGCAGCAATCAAGAAAGTTTCTGCACAGCGTGGTAAAATGGGTGCGATCCAGAACCGTCTGGAGCACACCATCAGCAACCTGGATACAGCAGCAGAGAATACCCAGACTGCAGAGTCCCGTATCCGCGATACAGATATGGCAGAAGAGATGGTTGAGTACTCCAAGAACAACATTCTTGCACAGGCAGGTCAGTCTATGCTCGCACAGGCGAACCAGTCTACACAGGGTGTACTCTCCTTATTACAGTAATCTCTGGAAAAACGGTAATTATTATATGCAATGTAAAGATGTCCTGGGGCGTTACGCTCCGGGGCATTTTTCGTAGAAAAGGAGTTAAAAATGAACCTGTTAAAGGCAACGTTTTACGATGAGTTTTCCTGTATGGGAGCAGAGTGTCCACTGACCTGCTGTGGGGGATGGTCAATCGTAATAGATGAGAAAACATTAAAAGATTACAGGATGATGGGCGGCGAGATTGGGAGATTTGCAAAAAAATGTGTAAAATATGATCAAAATCTGCAAGGCAGTGTAGTAAATTTGCGGGAGACGGATGGTATGTGCCCGATGCTGGATGAAGACCAGTTGTGCAAAATTGTATTGGATAAGGGAGCAGAAAAATTATGTCGTACCTGTGTGGTATTTCCAAGAGAAACAGTCCGTTCATATGATACGGATGAAAAATATATATTTCTCGGCTGCCCGAAAGCAGTGCAGTTATTGTTTGAAGTAAAGGACAAGTTAACTTTTATATCAGAGAGTGATCCTGATCTTAATATGGAAAATATTCCAATATATAATGATGTAATGAAAATTAATCTTGCAGTAAGGGAAGCAGTTACAGATTTTATACAGAATACAGAGCTGCCATTATGGTTCCGTGAATTTTATGGGGCTTATACGATAGAAAAAATGAGTTCACAGATAGGACAGCAGGATTTTAAAGCGGTGGAAGCGCAGATAACGCACTTTTTTAATCCGTCATTTTATCAGGCAATGTATGAGGGAATAAAGGATATGGAGGTCAACCGCGAGCAGCAGTTTCAGTCATTGTGTGGAACAGTGAATGCCTATGAAAAAATTATCCTTGGAACAATGTTTGCAGATAAATTTGGCACTTGTGATAAGATATGGCAGTTATTGCATTTGAACCGGGAATGTACGTTTGAGGAATGGAATTGTGCCAGAGAAAAATGGACGGCACAGGAAGATGAACAGCAGTGGGAAAACATGCTTGTCTATAATTGGATGCGGACTGCTTTTGCACCGCAGAAGGAAAGAAAATTACTGAAAAATTATCTTGCATGCGTATTGTGCAATCTGGTATCATCCCACTTGCTGATTTTATATTCTATAAAGTATGATGTGGATTTGGAAACAAGAAATGCGATGATAGCATTTGTGGTTCGGAGGTTTTTACATGGAAATGAGGAAATTATGAAGATTATGCAGCTTGGAATGGACGAGGGGGTTTTGTCTCCGACATTTCTGATTTACCTGTGTAATTTATGGGGATAAACGGAAGAAGGAGTGTAACGGGCGAAATACACAGAACGGTGTGTGTTATCGCCCATTTTTGTATACTGTATAGTTTGAATGACACATTTTTGTGCACACTGTATACTTTAACTTCAAAATTTTTGTACAAAATGACGTTTTTGTTTGCCAAATGTAAAATATGATGTTAAACTGCACTTACATTTTTCGGTAGGTGTATGTTGAATCATGATTTTAAATTTGTAAATAGGGTTATTTTAGCGTACAATCAGGAGAAGAATATATGAGTGAAAATATGAATGGGGTGTCTGCAGGTAACGCTGCAGACAAAACGTATGCCAATACAAAGTATAAGGATACTTTTTTCCGGTATCTGTTCAAAGAAAAAGCGGGTATGCTGGAGTTGTATAATGCATTATTTGATGATTGTCTGACAGATGAAAGCGAGATAGAAGACTGTACCATTGAAGATGTATTTACAAGACAGATGAAAAATGATCTGGCATTTCGCGTCAGAAAAAAACGTGTGATTGTTTTGACGGAACATCAGTCTACACTGAATGAAAATATGCCGCTGCGTTTTCTGATGTATCTGGGTAGGACATACAATCAGATGATGACAACAAATGCCGTATACAAAGAACGCCGGATAGAACTGGATGCACCGGAGTTTGTGGTATTTTACAATGGAGACCGTAATCAGAAAGAATACTGGGAAATGCACTTGTCAGATGCGTTCCCGGAAGGCGTGGAAGTTAATATTGATCTGAAAGTAAAAGTCTATAATATTAACTACGGAAAGAACTCTAAATTATTGCAGCAGACAAAATTATTAAGTGGATACAGTTATTTTGTTGATAAAATTAAGCACTTATGTAAAAATGGAAGTGAATTGAAAGAGGCGATAGATATCGCAGTGCGGGAATGCATCAAAGAAGGAGTTCTTACAGATCAGTTAACTTATTTGGGATCGGAGGTAGTGGGTATGTTTGCAACAGAATTTAATATGGATGAAGCTGTAAAGGTCTGGAAGGAAGAAGCAAGGGAAGAAGGATTGGAAGAAGGCATCAAAGAGGGTAGAAAAGAAGGACAGTCGGAGGGGCGTCTTGGAATTATTAAAGACTATCTTAAAAACGGAGGAACCGTTGAACAGGCAAGAAAACTTTTGAAAGCTACAGAGGAAGAAATACAAAAAGCCACGAAAGAGATGTAGGCAGATATGGAGGATCAGACAATGTATTATGTACCGGATGGCACGCAGATGTGCGGATATTATGAATGTAAAGAATGCGGAAACCGGTTTTTGTCATTACAGATAGGACCACAGCTTGTATGTCCTTATTGCGGGGAGGAACCGGATATGGAGGTCGGACCGGATGAGGAAATGCCGGTGGCAGCAGAAAGTGCGAAATTGATCCAGGTTGTAAAAGGAGCCGAAGAGGTTGAACGGATGGATACACTTCTTTCACTTGCTGTGACAGGCGGCGACTATGCATGGATATAATGTGAAAAATACATTTTCATACACAAGATTTGTGCTTACGCACAAACGTAAGATGCGCTGGAGGACAGCGCAGGAATGGAGATAAAAATGGGACAGGTTTATTTTGTCCGCCATGGACAGACAATATGGAATGTGGAAAATAAGATCTGTGGAGCAACGGATATTGCACTCACGGATCTTGGACATAAACAGGCGATCGAGACAGGAAAAAAGATTTTAGAACAGGGGATCATGGCAGACGAAATCCTGTATTCCCCGCTTATCAGGGCGAAAGATACAGCACTTCACATTTCGGAAATTACCGGGATTCCTGCAAGGGAGGAAGCGCGGCTGAAAGAGCAGAATTTTGGCAGATATGAGTCCACACCGAGAGATGGAAAAGAATTTAAAGAGGCTAAAAAACAGTTTATAAACCGTTACGCGGGTGGTGAGTCGATGCTTCATCTGGCACAGCGTATCTATAATCTGTTAGATGAGGTGACTGCTTCCGACAAGACTTATATCCTCGTGGCACATAATGGAATTGCGCGGGTGGTGCAGTCCTATTTTTATGAAATGACAAATGAAGAGTATGCTGCATTTGGTGTGGAAAACTGTGCAGTGGTCAGATATGATTTTTAAAGGATGGGAGGAATAAGAATGAACAGTATATTTCACAGAATCAGTGTGAGAAAATATCAGGCAAAGGATGTAGAGCAGGAAAAGATCGAAAAACTATTAAGGGCAGCGATGGCAGCACCGTCCGCATGCAATCAGCAGCCGTGGGAGTTTTATGTGGTAACGAATCAGGATGTCATAAAAGCACTTTCAGAGGCATCACCATATGCAAAATGTGCAGCGGAGGCACCGGTTATCTTTGTTCCATGCTTCCGGTCGGAGGGAATCGCACCAGAATATTTTAACATTGACTTAAGTGCAGCAGTTGAAAATCTGTTGTTAGAGGCAGATGCACAGGGACTTGGCGCTGTATGGATGGGAATTTCACCGGATGCAGGACGTATGGAGGCGGTCAGAAAAGTGCTTGGTATACCTTCCGGATTAAATCCGTTTGCGCTTGTTCCATGTGGCTATCCGGCGGAGGAGCGACCGCAGGAAGACCGCTATGAGGAAAACAGAGTACATTATGTACGCTAATTTGGATATCTACATACTATGAATAGATCGGCAAATACTGGTTTGTGGGTGATACGAGTTTCCCTGTGTAGGGTGGTTCTGGGGGGTTACGATTGGCAAATTGCATCAAGCCGGGACTGTTTTGTTCCGTTGTCCGAAAATAAGAAAGTCTAAGTATGCCTGATTTATATTGTGGTGGAGTGACGTGTGCGTCTTAAATGTGCCATCCGGGCACATTAAGACTTGTGCTGCCGTCCATGGCAGCACAACACTGTATTGTGAACAGGCATACAAAGACTTTCTAATTTTCTCCCAAAGTCACAAAACGAGTCCTGGCTTGATGCGATTTGCCAGCCACTAAGTTGTGAAACACCCTTCGCCGGGGAACTCATTTTACAACCTTTGGGGCGTAAATTTTTAGTGTTTTGTGTCTGAATCTGTTTAAAAAAATATTTCCAAATAACTATGTTTAATAGATTATTATTGGTTTGATAATACTGGAAAAACCTCAACGTATCCCGTTATGCCCATATTTATTGCCATACACATTTGAAAAAATATTCTGCGTTATTAGTCTGGCAATTTACGAAAAATTTCATGTAATACAATGCAGCAGCTGAAAATTTTGGAAAGTCATCAGGCTAAATATTAATGATACAGCACATTAGAAATTTAAGCATATTTTTATTCGTGTGAATATCAATAATCCACACCCGCGCCCCCAATTCTGAGATGAACCGCCCGCCCCAATGGTGTTCATAACCTGGAGGCTGGCATCTTGCGCAAAGCCGAAGCTAATTTTGTGACTTTGGGAGAAAATTAGAAAATCTTGGTATGCCTGTCTACACACAGTGATGTTCTGCCACGGATGACTCGTTGTTGCCGGTCACGTCACTCTGAGAAAACCTAAATCAGGCATACCTAGACTTTTCTTATTTTTCGTACAACGGAACCAAAATTAACTCCGGCTTTGCGCAAGATGCCATTCACAAACCTGCGACTCACCATTTGGACGGGCGATTTATTTCATAAACAAACCATCATTTGTTGGTTAACTTATATTATTTTAGATGATAAAAACGACAGCAGAAATATATATCATCAGAATGGAGAACTTTGATGTTAGGAAAGAAAAAGGGAAAGCAGCGGAACGAATATGTACCGGATTATGTGCTGTATGATCTTGAAACGACGGGGATATCGAGCCTTTATGATGAGGTTATAGAGATTTCCGCAGTAAAAGTCAGAAATGGAAAAATCGTGGACGAGTTCAGTGAACTTGTGAATCCAGGCAGACATATCCCATATGCGGCAAGCAAAGTAAATAATATTTCCGATAAAATGGTAGAAAAGGCGCTTACCTTTGAAAAAGTTTTACCGGAATTTTTGGCATTTGTTGGGGATGATGTGTTGGCAGGCCACAATATTGCAAGTTTTGATATGAAATTCTTGTACAGGGACTGCGAAAAATATTTTGGACAGACACTCACGAATGATTACATAGATACTCTTGCGATTGCGAAGCAATGCTTCCCGGAGTGGAAACACAGACGGCTTGGTGATCTGGCGGAACATTATGGCATTTCTACGAATGGGGCACACCGTGCCCTCGCTGACTGCCGGATGAATCAGCAGGTATTTGAACTTATGGCAGAGGAATTAAAAGGAACCGTAAACAAACAGACAGAGATGAAAATCTGTCCACGGTGCGGGTGCACCCTGAAAAAAAGAAACGGAAGATTTGGTGAATTCTGGGGATGCACAGGTTTCCCGGACTGCAGATATACGGAAAATATATAAAAAATAATGGTTACAAACAGAAAAAGGAGCAGGCAAAATGAAAGATTACAGTATTGCAAATACAACCAAAGAACAGCGTATTGCGCTGATCAGACAGTGGATTCCTGACGAGGACGGACTTGGTGACAGTGGAGATATGGATCTGTGGGACATTTACGCAGATTATATCAACGGAAAAAAAGAAATTGCCGAGATCAATGCAGAAATGTCAGGTACTTATTATACAGAGGAGGATTTACAGTAATGGAAACCTGGTTTTATGAAGTTGTTTCTATCGATGGAGATTATGCTAATCTGCGCAGAACAGATATCACATCGGATGATCTGAAACTTGTGGCACGTGCGCTGCTTCCTGCAGAGATTATGGAAGGCAGTAAGTTAAAATACGAGCTGATGCAGTACGAACTGATTGGGTAGAGGTTGATTCGATCGCGTGGAATCAAATAGCAAAGAATCTGGTTGAACCCAATATGTCAGCGTTGGCGATGAAAGGAAATGTTTTATATTATGGGCAACAATATGATCCGGAAAAAGATATCTGTTTATGGTTCAGTCCAGGGCGTAGGGTTTCGGTACAGGGCGGAGCATGCCGCAAACATGCTCGGCGTGACCGGCTGGGTAAGAAATGAGCCGGACGGCTCTGTATTATTAGAGATGCAGGGAACAGAAGAACAGATCGATAAAGTGCTTGCTCTGGTAAATCAGGGAACCTATGTAAACATTGACCGGATCGTGGCAAAACAGATACCGGTGGAAGAACGTGAATATGGGTTTCATGTCAGATGAGTTGCCAGTCCCGTCTGCTCCATCTAATCTTTACGGTATTTGCCTCGGAATTCTTTTGGTGACAGATGGTGTTTTGCATAAAAAAGCTTATAAAAATGAGATTTGTTTGTAAATTTCAGCTGTGCAATAATTTCGGATATGGAAAGATCCGTTTTTAAAAGATAATATTCTGCTTTACGGAGAGAAAACGTAGTTCCATATTCGAATAAGGTCATTCCGGTATATTTTTTTGTGATCCGGTTTAAATAGTCGCCGCTGTAACTGAGCAGATCCGACAGTTCATGCCGGCTGAGCCGCCCGTCACTGTTTTCTAATAGATGTGTCAGGTTTGTAAAGATCAGAAAATCATTTCCGTAATCAATCTGAATACTTGCCAGATGAAAAAAGTCCGGATTGGAAAGCGTATCTAAAAAGCGGCAGATCAGTCCGTTGATAAAAAAGGAAGAACCAATCTGCGGAGACAGTGTGATTTTTATGATTTCTTCTGCAATCTGGTAAAGTTTCTCAAAGGCTGCCGGGTTGTGGTATGAGGGGAAAAAGTCAAGATATTCTTTTTTGGTATTATCCTCATCAGCAGCATTTTTATATAAAAAGTGAAACGCATCACTCTGCTCCATATTTGTCTCTGGCATCAGATGGAACAGATTGTCCGACTGAAACAGGGACAACAGGTAATCTTTGGATAAATTCAGAAAGAAAATCCGAAAATCATGTGAGAGAAGTTCCACATGTCTTAAATTACAGTTCACAATACATCCGGTTCCGGATGGGTAAACCCGTTTTGTATTTTCAATTTTAACGATCGCTTCTCCCTGCAGAACAAACATGATTTCAAAAAAATCGTGCTGGTGCAGAGGGCGGTTTTTCATTTTTTCCAAAAGTTCCGTGGCATCGATCAGAGAATGGCTGGTGTGCTCTGGGGAAAAACTTGAAATTTTAAAATAAGGCATATCCAGATCACAGCGGTAGGTTTCAATGACGGCATTATAAGGGGAAGTCAGGTGATAGTACTGGTTAAAACTGCTGTTTACATTCTGGATCTCAAAAAAATTGTTTTTTAAAGTATCAATGGATGACTGGATCATTGGATTCTCCCGTTGGAACTTTTTGTGATAGTCGCGAATATGTTACTAAATGATGGATGTTGTGTCTAATTATAGCATTGAAGGGAAAAAAAGCAAAGTGATAGAATAAATGCAACAACATTCGAATGTAAAAAAGTGATTCTGATCGCACATTATGTGTGGACAGGCAGCAAAAAAGACGAGAAGGAAGAGGAAAAAATGAATGATAAAAAATATTTAAAATGGTATCAGAAACTTGCATATGGTTCGGGGGATCTGGCATCAAACTGCAGCTATGGACTGGTTTCAAGTTTCCTGCTTTTGTATCTTTCAGATATCATGGGATTAAAGACCAGCATCATCGGAACATTAATGCTGGTGTCAAAGATTTTTGACGGAGTAACGGATGTTTTCTTTGGTAATATGATTGACAGGACAAAAAGCAGACTCGGAAAAGCAAGACCGTGGATGCTGTATGCACAGATCGGTGTGTCGTTATGTCTGGTATTGCTGTTTTCAATCCCGAATATGGGACAAACTGCACAGTATGCATATTTCTTTGCATTTTATACCTGCCTGAATGCAATTTTTTACACGGCAAACGGCGTTGCATATTCCACATTATCAGCACTGATTACCAATAATCCGCAGGAGAGAGTACAGCTTGGTTCTATCCGCTTTATGTTTGCAGTCGTAACCAATATTGTTATGGGATTTGCTGTAACAGGCGGTGTGGAGGCTTTTGGTGGCGGTGCAGCCGGATGGAGAGCGGTAGCGATCATCTGTGCACTGATCGGTCTGGTGGTCAACACGATCAGCTGTCTTGCAGTAAAAGAGGTAGAACCGGATGAGTCGGTAAGAAAGACAGACGAGTCAAAACCGCAGGATGATAAACTTGGTTTTTGGGAAAGCATGAAATTTTTATTTACCAATAAATATTATGTTTTGATTCTTGTTTTGTATATTGTATATTACATAATGAGTAATATTACAACAGGCAGTGGTGTTTATTTTACAAAATATGTACTTGGAGATGCATCGTTACTTGGCATGTTCCAGATGATGAAAATGTTCCCGGTAATCATCGCACTGATCTTTACGCCAATGCTTGTGAAAAAGACTGGAAGCATGCAGAAAGTGAATTTCTGGGGATATGCGATCAACTGTGTACTCAGTGTATTTTTTATCTATTTTGCATACCAGAGAAATGTCAAATTGATGCTGTTATTTATGTTTATCAAAGGTATTTTTGCAGGAACTTTAAGCGGAACTTTAAATGCGCTGATTGCGGAAATCAGTGGTTATACTTATCGTACGAAGGGCGTGCGGATGGATGGAACAATGTTCAGCTGTTCTTCTTTAGGTATCAAGATCGGCGGTGGAATCGGAACTGCAGCAGTGGGCTGGCTGTTAGACTTAGGCGGTTATATCGGAACTGCAGCAGAGCAGACAGAAGGTGCGATCAATATGATCTTTGCCATGTATATCGTGATTCCGGTAATCCTCAGTGTTGCGATCACAGTGATTCTTGGACTGTTAAATGTGGAGAAAGCAAACAAAAAATGGGATGAAGAACACGCAAAGGAAGTATAGGAATGATAAAGGCAGATTTTAATGCAAAATGGCAGTTTGTAAAAGGATATGTGCCGTCCTTAAAAGTGCTTCAGATATATGGAAAAAAGGCACAGGAAGTTACACTTCCACATGATGCCATGATACATGAGACGCGGGATGAAAATACAAAAAACGGAGGCGCTACCGGATTTTATCCGGGCGGTATGTATACCTATTTCAAAACATTTTCCGTACCGGAAGACTGGGAAGAAAAAACAGTCTTACTGGAATTTGAAGGTGTGTATGAGACAGCCATGGTCTACATCAATGGTGCGCTGGCAAAGACCAACAGAAATGGATACACAAATTTCTATGTGGATATTGCGAGATATTTAAACTTTGGGGAAGAAAATGAGATCAAAGTTGTCGCAGACAATTCCGCAGAAGAAAACAGCAGATGGTACTCCGGAAGCGGCATTTACCGGGGAGTCAGCCTGTATGTCGGAGAGCCGGTGCAGATTCCATTAAATGGAGTACGTATTACAACAGAAGAAGCAGATAAAGATGTTGCGGTTGTCGAAATTTCAACGAAAGTTTTAAACCGTTCCAGAAAAAAAGAAAAACTGACTATTATAGCAAAACTGGAGGATGAAAAACACCGGGTATATGAGGACAGAGTCCATCTGACTGGTTTTGCGGAATCTGAGAATACTGTGCATCAGCAGATCGCGATAGAACATCCGATGCTTTGGAATTGTGATACGCCGCATCTGTATCAGTGTACAGTCCAGATTTATGCAGGAGATAAGCTGTTGGATGAGCAGACGATTTCCTATGGAATCCGCAAGATCACGCTGGATGCCCTGCGTGGGTTAAGGATCAACGGTGAGCCGGTGAAGCTGCGCGGAACCTGTGTACATCATGACCACGGAATCCTTGGTGCAGCAGCATATGAAGATGCTGAACTCCGAAAATGCAGGCTGATCAAAGAAGCCGGGTTTAACAGTATCAGAAGTGCACATCATCCGGCAGGCAAGGCATTTTTAGATGCCTGTGATAAGGTGGGACTGCTTGTGATGGATGAACTGACAGATATGTGGACGGTACATAAAAATAACCACGATTTTGCTTTTTCATTTCTGGATGAATACCAGAATATGATAAAAAATATGGTGGAGAAAGATTATAACCATGCCTGTGTTATTTTGTATTCGGTTGGAAATGAGATTCAGGAAATCGGCACGGAGCGGGGAGCTGAGCTCAACCGCATGCTCTGTAACGCTTTTAAAGAACTGGATTCGACAAGATTTACCACAAACGGCATGAATGCCTTAAATGCAGCAGGGGCAAAAGTATATCCGATCATGCAGGAACTTGCACCGCTGATCCGCAAAGATGCCGAAAAAGTCGGGACAAATGATAACTCCGGAAGTAATGCAATCAACAGTTTTATGAAGCTGATGGAAGGCGAAGCGGGAGACGCATTTGCAGCGCATCCGATCATCACGGAAGTGTTAGAGGAGAGCAGCGAGTCCATGGATATCATCGGTTTAAATTATCTGACAGGCAGACATTTGTTAGAGGGAGAACTTCATCCAAATAAATGCGTGCTTGGGACAGAGACATTCCCGGCGGATATTGCAAGGTTATGGAAAGTGGTCAATTCTTCTAACCGCGTGCTGGGTGATTTTACCTGGACTGGTTACGACTATCTGGGAGAGGCAGGATGCGGAATCTTTTATTATGATGGAAAGAGCAATTTTGGAAGTCACTACCCGGACAGAACAGCCTATATCGGTGATATCGATCTTGCAGGTTATCGCAGACCGGTCAGTTTTTTCCGGGAGATCGTATATGGTCTGCGGACAGAGCCTTATATTGCGGTGGAACGCGTTGATAAATATGGGAAAAAATGTTCAAAGACACCGTGGATGTTCAAAGATAATATTGCAAGCTGGACGTGGCGTGGATATGAGGGGAAACCTGCGGTTGTGGATGTGTATTCGAATGCACCGGAGGTAGAACTTTTCTTAAATGGGCGGTCACTCGGACGAAAACCTGCCGGGGCAGAACATGGATTTACGGCAACGTTTGAACTTAATTATGAGCCTGGCATATTGGAGGCAGCCAGCTATCAAAATGGCATGGAAACCGGCAGATGCCAGCTTGATACAGCAGATGAGGATGTACAGATTCATGTAGAAGCAGATAAAAAAGAACTGCAGGCAAATGGAGAGGATCTTTGTTTCCTTACCATGAATCTTTGCGATGCAAAAGGAACTGCAAATCTGTATGAAAAGAGACGCATCCATATAGAAATAGAAGGGGAAGGAATCCTTGCTGCATTTGGAAATGCCGATCCGCAGTCCATCGAAAGCTATGATGCGTCATGCTGGGAAACCTATGACGGGTATGCGCTTGCAGCAGTCCGTGCAGGCGACAAAAAGGGAGCGGTTTCTGTGACAGTCTGGATGGAAGGGAAGGAAGAACAGAAACAGAAGATTACGATTCCGGTAAATTAAAAAAATGATGGCAATGTAACTAGCGGAGCATTCATGCGGTAGCGGATGAACTGTAAAATAAAAGAATACATATGAGCTCTGGCGGATAGTGAAAATTCATTATCCGCATTTTTTGTCAAAAAAAGCAGGATAAAGTCGTCAAACCGTTAAATTTATACACTTGTAATTGACACACATTTTATAAACTACTAAAATAAAAATGGCAGATCAGACAAAGAAGAACAGTATAAAAAGGAATGATAATTTGAAAAAGTACATTGCGGTGATATTTGTATGTGTTACGATGCTTGGAATGGCATGCGGTCAGAAACCGGATTCCGGGAAAGAGAGAGAGGAACTTCCACAGCTTATTATAGGAAGTGATAATTATGAGCCGTACAATTATCTCGATGATGACGGTAATCCTGCCGGAATCGATGTGGAACTGGCAGAAGCGGTGTGTGACAAGCTGGGTTATACGCCGGTGTTTTTGCGTATTACATGGGATAAAAAGGATGAATATTTAGACAATGGTGAGGTGGACTGTCTGTGGGGATCCTTTACCATGAATGACAGAGAAAATCAGTATCAGTGGGCTGGACCATATCTTTACAGCAGACAGGTCGTTGCAGTGCAGAAAAACAGCGGGATTACAAAAATATCTGATCTGGAAGGAAAACGAATTGCAGTTCAGGCGACAACGAAACCGGAGGAGATTTTGCTCAAAGGGAGTTTTCCGGGAATCCCGGAAGTAGAAAGGGTATACAGTATGTCCGGTATGGATGAGATCTACGCAAGTCTCAGAAAAGGGTATGTGGATGCGATTGCCGGACATGAGAGTGCATTAGAGAGATTTGTGCAGAGTGCACCGGATACATATTGTATGCTGGATGAGAGTCTGTATATTTCAGAGCTTGGGGTTGCTTTTAAAAAGGATACCCATCAGGAACTGGCACAGAAGATGACACAGATATTAGAGCAGATGCAGGAGGATGGAACACTTGGCGGTATTGTAGAAAAATACGGTCTGGATGTCCAAAAAGCATTGGGGGTCACAAATGCTGAATAAAAAAAATTGGACTGGGTTTATCTCACATAAATATATATGGATGCCGTTTGTGGCAGGTATTTTTATAGTAATGATATGTTTTGGCGTTTTTACCGGATATGACAGGACACGGGTCGGAAAAATCGCAGACGGGACGCTCGATTTCATGCAGAGCCGCGTGAAACAATATGATAATTACAAAAATAACGATAAAGTAAAGAGTCTTTACCGTCTGGCAGATAAGACACTGGAGCTTAGTCAGCGGCTGGAAGAGGAAAATACGGATCAGGAAACAATGATCATCCGCTATATGAAAGATCAGAGATTGGATGGAGTACTGGTATTAGATGACAAGTTAAATTGTGTGTGCCAGATTGGGGATGCGTGGGAAGAAAAAAACTTCTGGCAGGATGAGATGAAGAAACCAGTGGTAGAAGATACGCTGGATTATCCGCAAAAAGCATATATCACACGGCTGGATAAAGAGGGCGAAGTCTATGATTTTGCGGTGGTTTCCCAAGGAAATAAAAAAGGACTGATTGCTGCCTATATCAAAAAAGATAATTGCATGGAGGACAATGGTGACATATCCTTCTATTCGTTGTTTACAGGACTTACATTTGAGAAAAATGGAATTGTTGCGGTGACAGATGGAAAACAGATTTTAAGTTCCAATTCGGAGGAACTGCTCGCAGTAAAATCAGAAGAATATCAGGATATTTTTATCCCGGATATCGATACCGGGGATGAGAAAAAAATGATTCATTTAAAAAGCACGGGAGGATGCTGGTACGGAGAAAGCAAGCAGATGGGGGACTACACGTTATATGTTTTTTTTCCAACAAAATCTGTATTTGCACTGCGCACAAAAGCTGTAATCTGTGTGGCTGTAATCTACATACTGTGCTGGATGACGTTTATGCTGATCCGTGGATATGTGGCAGAGTTAAATATGCGTCAGACAGAAAAGCAATATCATATCATCCGTTCCGTCAGCAGTGTATTTTCCGTGTGTATGCTGTTTGATCTCAAAAAAGATACATGGGAAATTATCAAAGCATCTGATCGTATAAAGGAAATAATTGGCAATGAAAAGAGTACTGCAAAAATGATGAAGTACTTTTGTAAAAATGCGGTTGCGCAACAGGAGTGGCAGAAATTCCTTGATTTTGTGAATCCTGATACTATTTCAGACAGGCTGGTGGGAAAAGACTATGTTAACTGCAAAACGGAAAGCGCGAAAGGTGAATGGTTTACAGTCATGCTGGTGCCCCAGCATTATGATTCACAGGGAAATGTGGAAGCAGCACTTTTTCTGAGCAGAAATATCACAGACGAAAAGATGCGTGAGCTGGATTATCAGAAAAAACTGGAAAAGTCCGTAGAACAGGCAGAGCAGGCAAATGTTGCAAAAACAGATTTCCTGCGAAGAATGAGCCATGATATACGTACACCGATCAATGGCATACGCGGAATGGTGGATATTTGCCGGTATAATATCGGAAATCAGAAAAAACAGGAAGAATGTTTGGACAAGATCATGCTTTCGTCGACATTCCTGATGGAACTGGTCAATGATGTACTTGATATGAATAAATTGGAATCCGGTCAGATCAGACTTGAGGAAAAGCCATTTTCAATCCACGAAATATTAAAAGAAGTGGAAACGGTAGTCGGAATGGCTGCAACAGAGCATGGAATCACACTTACCGTAAAAATGGGAGAAATCATCCACGAAAATCTGCTTGGCAGTTCCCTTCATATCCGGCAGATATTACAGAATATTGCATCAAACGCAGTGAAATATAATAAAACAAATGGAAAAGTTGTTTTAGAGTGCAGGGAACTGCCGTCGGAAAATGAAAAAGCGGTGTTTGAATTTGTATGTACTGACACAGGGATTGGAATGAGTCCGGAATTTCAGAAACATGCATTTGAACCGTTTGCGCAGGAAAAGACTTCAGCGCGTACTTCCTATGCCGGGACCGGACTTGGGCTTGCGATTGTAAAAAAGCTGGTAGAACAGATGGAAGGCACGATTCGTTTTGTGAGTAAACCCGGAGAAGGAACACAGTTTACGATTGTGATACCATTTCTTGTGGATCGTACCATGGAAAAGGAAACAGAGGATGAACAGGGTACGGATGAGAAAAAGGGAATAAAAAATGATAAGATTCTTCTGGTGGAAGATTATGAGATAAACATGGAAATCGCTAAATTTGTTCTGGAAAATGAGGGGGCAAAGGTAAAAGAAGCCTGGAATGGAAAAGAAGCTGTCGATATATTTGCAGCATCAGAACCGGGCGAATATGATGTGATCCTGATGGATCTGATGATGCCTGTCATGGGAGGCTTAGAGGCATCACAGCGCATCCGGATGATGTCAAGAGAAGATGCAAAAACAATTCCGATCATTGCAATGACAGCAAATGCATTTGCGGATGATGAAGAAAGAAGTTTATCAGCCGGTATGGATGCACATATATCAAAACCATTAGATGCGGAACAGTTCATACAGGTGATCTCTGATATATGCAGAAAACGGAAAAATCATATTACATAAAAGTACTTTATTATCGGAAAAAGATGTAGTATACTTCTTCTGCATTGAACTGGAATAATCTATGGAATGTTTCATTCAATAGAAGTGTATAAAGAGCGAGGACAAAAGAAATGCAGAAGAATCTTGGAAAGATCAAACGTACAGTGGAAGAGTATATGGTACTGACCGTTGCAACACTGATTCTTGTTGTAGGAGTATATGTGTTTAAATTTCCAAATAATTTTTCTTTTGGAGGAGTAACAGGTATGGCGGTCGTATTAGGTGCCATACTCCCAACATCACCGGGAAATCTTACTTTTATCATCAATATGCTGTTACTGGTACTTGGATTTATCTTCCTTGGAAAAGGATTTGGAGTTAAAACCGTTTATGTAAGCGTACTGACATCTGTGGGATTAAGTTTTGCTGAAAGAGTATTTCCAATGGATGGACCATTGACCGGACAGCCTGTATTAGAGCTTATCTATGCGATCGTATTACCGGCATTTTCGTCAGCAATCCTGTTTAATATCGGAGCATCCGGCGGTGGAACAGATATCGTGGCGATGATCTTAAAGAAATACACAAAGTTAAATATAGGTGCGGCATTGTTTTTGGTTGATCTTGGAATCGTCATTGCATCATGCCTCGTGTTTGATGCACAGACAGGTCTCTGTTCCCTGTGCGGACTTCTGGCAAAATCACTGGTAGTCGATAATGTGATCGAGAGTATTAACCTGTGTAAATATTTTACGATCGTCTGCAATGATCCGGAGCCGATCTGTGATTTTATCACGAAGAAACTGAACCGCAGTGCAACGGTTTATCAGGCAGAAGGTGCCTACCAGCACAATCAGAAAACAGTCATACTGACAGTCATGAAGCGAAGCCAGGCGGTGGAACTCCGTAATTTTATCCGGTTGAATCAGCCGTCTGCATTCATTGCGATCACAAACAGCAGCGAGATCATCGGAAAGGGATTCCGTGGTTTCAACTAAGGTTTGGTTGCATGAAAGAACTGTCTATTATATAATAGGGAGAGCAGATTGTATACAATCAGGAAATGTAAGTGGCTGAAATCGTATGTATACAAATCGGTATTGCAATTATTTTAAAATACAGAATGGAGAAGAGAATGAAAATTTGGGAAGATGATAACCAGAAATACATCAAAGCGATGATGGAGAAAAATACCACGGAGCAGAATGGGGAGCTGACAAAGCGTTTAGAGAAAATCGATTTTTCTGTGTTAGAGCATATTGAAAGAAAAGAAACGGTCAATGAGCGGGGGGTATTTGCGCCGTTAGATGCCGTGGAAGTTGGCGAGATCGAGGCAAGGGGAGAAGAATTTAAAGAAACCGGCTTAAAGGCGATCCGTGAGGGAAAAGTCGGAGCCGTACTTTTAGCAGGTGGACAGGGAACCCGTCTCGGACTTGACAGACCGAAGGGTACGTTAAATATTGGAATTGACCGTGAATTATATTTGTTTGAGCAGTTACTGCGCAATCTGATGGACGTTACGGATGAGGCGGGAGTATATGTTCCTCTTTATATTATGACAAGTAACATCAATCATGCAGATACAACTGCATTTTTCAAGGAACATGATTATTTCGGTTATCCGAAAGACTATGTGAAGTTTTTTGTACAGGAAATGGTGCCGGCATGTGATTATGAGGGAAGAATTTATATGGAATCCCAGACCGAAGTTGCTATGTCACCAAATGGCAATGGAGGCTGGTTCTCATCCATGGTAAATGCGGGACTGCTCGCTGATATTAAAACAAGAGGTATCGAGTGGATCAATGTATTTGCAGTAGATAACTGCTTACAGCGCATCGCAGATCCGAAGTTTGTTGGTGCCACGATCGCTTATGGCTGTGAAAGCGGAGCAAAAGTGGTACGAAAAGCAGCACCGGATGAACGTGTCGGCGTACTTTGCACTGAAGATGGCAAACCTTCTATCGCAGAATACTATGAGATGACAGAAGAGATGGCAACAGCACGCAAGGAAAACGGTGATTTAAAATATGGTTTTGGTGTTATCTTAAATTATCTGTTTTCCGAAAAGAAACTGGAGCAGATCGCAGATGCAAGAATGCCGATTCATGTGGTAGAGAAAAAAATCCCATACATGGATGTGGACGGTACATTTGTGAAACCGGAGCAGCCAAACGGTTACAAATTTGAGACATTAGTACTTGATATGGTACACATGATGGATGATTGTATCCCTTATGAGGTAGTGCGTGAAAAAGAGTTTGCACCGATCAAAAACCTTCATGGTGTGGATTCCTTAGATTCCGCAAGAGAGCTGATGAAAGGCTGCGGTATCGAATTATAGGAAAATAGCTGGAAAATAAACCCCTGTTTTTAAATTGTTTATAAATATTTCATACAGACTTTATGCCGTTTTGGGCGGTATCTGTTATACTGATATTCATAGTATGGGATAGTTACACCTAAGATTTGTTGTGTGAAAAGAATGTGTGGCAATGAAGGTGAAAACAATTTAGAAACGGGGTTTTTTATTATGATACAGAAACAGGCAATTATAAATGATAATATGAGGCAAAAACAGACAGTTGTACAGGAGGATAACGTGGAGCAGGAACAGTATTCGGCTTCTGTGAAGGTGGAAGACACAGAGGAAGACAGGATGATGGATGCAGCGCAGGAAAACAGCCTGATGCTGGTGCGTGGTATGGTGGATGATGATATGGAGCATATTGCAGACATGAAAGAGCAGTTTTCCCAGACGATTGATCCGATCCTGCGCATGTACAACGCAGCGATGTGTGCGACGACCGCACGCCTTGAGATCATAGAGGACGAGTTTAAATACCGCAAACTGCGCTGCCCGATCCATCATATTGATACCAGGTTAAAATCAGCGAAAAGCATTTTGGGAAAACTCCAGAAGAAAGATCTTGATCTGACGCTTAGTGCAGCCTGCAATAATATTTATGATATCGCCGGAGTGCGTGTGGTCTGTTCCTATATCAAGGATGTCTATCTGATCCGGGATCGTCTGATGGCACAGGACGACATACATATCATGGAAGTTAAGGATTATATTGAACAGCCGAAGGGCAATGGTTATAGAAGCCTGCACATCATTATCCGCGTGCCGGTCTACTTTATGAACAAAAAGCAGATGGTGCCGGTCGAACTGCAGATCCGTACGCTTGCCATGGATCTCTGGGCGAGCTTGGAGCATGACATCAAGTACAAATCGCTTTATCAGGATGTCACGATGGATTTTTCGGATGAGTTAAAAGAATGCAGCCGCCTGATCTATGAGGCGGAGGAGAAGATGGAAGTCATGAATGCGGCGTTGGAGGAGTAAGACGGGGTTTATAGTGTGAAAAATACATTTTTCACACGCAAGAATGGAGATTTTTATGACCAAAATCTTTGTGATAAAAAATAATGGAGCTGTGGATGATAAATATTTTGTATTGGAATGCGGGAATACGATCAGAGGAAGACAGGAACAGTATACGGGGAGAAAATGTCAGGCAAAAAATAATAGAATTGATATTAGAAAATAACATAGACATTGTGATTTTGGCTGAATATACTTTTGATATGAAGCTTATGTGCGATATGCTTTCAGTGAATGGAAAGGATTTTAAAACTGCACCTGTTCCAGAAGACAGCAGGGCAAAAATGCTTGTAAGTATGAAGTTTAATGTAGAGTTGATCAGGGATTCAAAATATTATTTTATATGTTCCATAAACAATGCATTAACAGACTTTTTAATTGCGGGGTTACATTTTCCAAGTAAGCGATATGCTGAAAACAGAGACAGGGAAATTGTGGCAGAACAGTTTATGGATGCATTGTGTGAGGCACAAAGTGAAGCGGGACATAAAAAGGTTATCATAGCAGGGGATTTTAATGCTGATCCGTTTGAAGAGGTAATGTTAAAAGCGAATTATTTTCATGCTTTGCCATATGCTGATATTGTTGAAAATAAGCGGCAGAGAAAAGTTTTTGGAAAAAATTATCAGATGTTTTATAACCCGATGTGGAATTTTTTTGGTGATTTAAAGACGCCACACAGTACATGCTGTTATGATTCGGGAGGTGCAGTCAATTTTTATAAACATATTTTTGATCAGGTTATTGTCAGTGCTGATATGGTAAAATATTTTGATAAAGACAATCTAAAGATTGTGACAGAAACCAGCAGGGGCGCTTTAGCAGATAGTAAAGGGATACCGAACAGGAAAGAATATAGTGATCATCTGCCGATCGTATTTGGCATTAAGGAGGATGCATAATGCAGAATTTATGGAGAGTACAAACAGAAGAGAAGATTCGTACACCGCACGATATTATAAGTGAGCAATGTGAATATTTGTCTGAAATGACAAATGGAACAGTGATTGCAAGGATCGCACCTTATGACGGTGATTACAAGAGTCGTTATAAATTAGATGAACTAGCAGAGCACGCATTTATACAAAATATGAGTTTTGACGTGCAAAATGTTTTGGGTGATCAACAGAGCAAATTTATTTATGAATTTTATATAACAGCAAAAGCAGTACCAAAATATAAATACAGGATTATGTTTCTTGCATATAGAGTTGCTGCTATTTATCCAGTAGAAGTATCGCTGGAAAAGTCAATAGCGGATGAGCTTGGAATGGAGGAAAGTGAGTTCTTGATTTCTTCAGAGGAAGAACTTACAGAGTTGATAGGGGAAGTACTAGGTTCAAAACGGATCAGTGCAGTTGTATCAAATCTGATCAATATAGAATGATCCGAAATAACGCTCTCTAAAAAAATAAAAAAAGTTATTGACAAATAACAAAAGTTAGTGTAATCTAACTATCAGAAAAGGAAATGAGTTCTCGCAACTCTTTCTTTTTTAAACAGGAGTTAGGAAAAACTAACTATACATGTTATGACGATGGATCATAAATTCATCGATCTATGGGAGATGACCATGAGCAGGGAAGTGTTAGAGATTCTGGAGAAGATGGATAAAAAAGAATTAAAGACTCAACTGGCACTGCAATGTGCCCCGCTTCTTACGGGAATCAAACTGTCAAATCTTCTTACGGTGACAAAAAGCAACGAAGAAGATGTGAGAGATTTGTTCCGTAATACAGAAATTACTGTACATACACTCTACCAGACAAAACATCGTACGATATTCCTGCTTTTTCGTGAAAAACAACTACTCGCTTATCTGAACGAAGAAGATGTGAAGGAAACGATGAGATTGTTTGGGTATCAGACATTACGCCTTATCGACATTTTTGAAAAACTGTGTGCCCGCTATCAAAAATATATGAAGGATCATCTGTCTTTTCCACATGAGCTTGGACTGCTCTTGGGTTATCCTGTAGAAGATGTATTGGGGTTTATCCGAAACGAAGGACGCAATTACCTGTATTGCGGCTACTGGAAAGTATACGGAGATGTGAATGCGGCAAGAATAACATTTGACCGCTACAATCAGGCAAAAGAAGATGCAATCCGTCTGATATCATCCGGAATGGAAATCCATGAACTTTTGCTTTATGGCAAAATGCTGGAATCAGCATAAATGGATTAAAAGTCAGATGTGTAAAAAACGGATACCATCCGGTCAGCTCTGGCAAAGGCGTTGGAACTGAATCGGCGATCCGCTTGTATAAAATGAATGTGTAAAAATAAGCACAGGAATGGAGGAAATATGAGTAAGATTATCGTGGCATACTGGTCCCAGACGGGAAATACTGAGGCAATGGCAAATGCAGTCGGAGAGGGAATCAAAGCAGCAGGAGGAGAAGCAGATGTTGTTCCGGTATCTGCAGTATCCGTAGATGAATTAAAAGCTGCATCCTCATTTGCATTAGGCTGCCCGGCAATGGGAGCTGAGGTATTAGAGGAGAGCGAGATGGAGCCGTTTGTAGAAGAGGTAGAAGGCTTTGCAGCAGGCAAAAAAATCGCGTTATTTGGCTCTTATGGATGGGGCGATGGACAGTGGATGCGTGACTGGGAAGAACGCATGAATGCAGCCGGAGCAGTTGTTGTAAACGGTGAAGGTGTGATTGCACATGAAGCACCGGATGATGATGCATTAGAGGCTTGCAGAAGTCTTGGTAAAGCACTCGTATAAAAAAAACAGTAAGATTTAAATGAATAAAAAGATTGAGTCAGGCAGGTCATAAAAGACCTGCCTGTTTGCGTGTAATTCATAATAATAGAATATTACGTTATGGACATTCTATTATTTGCCCTATGATATTTTATGGAAAAATGATATAATCCAGTAGTTGATAAACAATAATATTTTTCAAACACAAGTTTGTTAAAAAACTGGAATGAGCAAAGATAAGCACAGGAATGGGGATTAAGATGTTAAAAAAATTTGCAAAATATGTTTCTCAGAACATGCTTGGCATGGTAGGTATGTCGGTTTATATTCTGGCAGATACCTACTTTATTTCTGTTGCGGTGGGGACAGATGGTATCACGGCACTCAATCTGGTATTGCCGGTGTATAATTTAATTTTTGCCATCGGCGCAATGATGGGAGTCGGTTCCGCAATCCGGTTGGTGATCGAACGGAACCAGAAAAATCCGGATGCAGACGGATATTTTTTTCATGCACTGTTGTGGGCATTTATCGTTAGCCTGCTGTTTATGTTTGTCGGCATATTCCTGCCGGATAAACTGATTGCCCTGCTTGGCGGAGATGCAAAGATCGTTGCGGTCGGAAAAAATTATACGCGCATTTTTATGAGTTTTGCGCCGCTTTTTATGTGGAATTATATCTGCAATGCATTTGTGCGTAACGATGGAAATCCGTCGATTGCAATGGCAGCGACTTTATTCAGCAGTCTGTTTAACATCGTATTTGACTATGTACTGATGTTTCCGCTGGGACTTTCCATGGAGGGAGCTGCGCTTGCGACAGCACTTTCCCCGGTTGTGGGTATTCTGATCTGCTGTATTCATTTCCGGTCGGAAAAATGTACTATAAAATTAAAACCCGTGCTGCCGTCTGTGCGAAAAATATTTTTTTGCTGTAAGTATGGTGTCTCATCCTTTGTAGGTGAAATTTCATCCGGAGTGATCACAATTGTTTTTAACATGATCATCCTTGGACTTGCCGGAAATACCGGAGTGGCTGCTTATGGAGTGGTCGCAAATGCGTCACTTGTTGCAGTCGCTTTATTTAATGGGGTGGCGCAGGGCTCCCAACCGCTGATCAGCGAGGCATATGGTAAGGATATTCATAAAGATGTGAAAACGTATTTGAAAATGGCAGTTACGACTGCGATAGGGGTTTCTGTCCTTTTGCTTATTTTTATTTATCTGTTCGCACCAGTGGTGACGGCTGTATTTAATGGAGAACATAATCAGATGCTTGCAGATTATGCGGAAAACGGACTGCGGCTTTACTTTATAGGTTTTTTATTTGCCGGGATCAATATTGTAGGAACATCCATATTAAGTGCGGTTGAATCTACGGGATATGCATTTGCTGCGTCAATTTCCCGTGGATTTGTTGTAATTATTTTCTTTGCATTTTTACTGTCAACATTGTTTGGGTTAAATGGAGTCTGGCTGGCATTTCCGGCAGCAGAATTTGTGACAATGCTGATTACGATAAAAGGCTTATGGATGATCCGGTTTGTTGATAAAAATTCCTGATAACTGAAAATCTCTTGACAAAGTGTATATCATGATGTAAATTCAAGATACCCAATAGGGGTATATGGTATATACCGATGAAAAACCGTGATAAAAAATCAAAAACAGCACAGACTATACAGACCGGAGGTAGACAGATGGCATGTGAAAAGTGCAGTGCGAATGGAGATAATGTGAAGCATAAGCAGCGTGAGAGTGCAGAAAAGAAAGCGCTGTTAACGAGACTTTCCCGGATAGAAGGACAGGTGCGGGGGGTGCGTGCCATGGTGGAGGATGACAGATATTGTGTAGATATCGTCACACAGGTATCTTCTATTCAGGCGGCATTAAACGGATTTAACAAAGAACTTTTAGCACGCCATATCAAGACCTGTGTTTCCGAAGATATCAAAGAGGGTAATGAGCAGGCTGTCGACGAACTCTGTGAACTGTTAAAGAAGCTGATGAAATAACGGTTTGCATTTTATACAATAGGAGATTGACATGAAGGAAAAGTTTGACGTAACAGGCATGAGCTGTTCGGCATGTTCCTCCCATGTGGAAAAAAGTGTTTCCAAATTAGAGGGCGTACATGCAGTCAGCGTGAATCTGCTGACGAACAGTATGCAGGTCGAGTATGATGAGACAAAACTGGGCACAGAAAACATTATAGAAGCGGTAGAGCATGCCGGATATGGTGCCTCGGTAAAAAATGAAGCAAAGGCGGCAGCAAAGACAGGAGAGACGGAGGATGCGGTTTCCATCCAGCAGAAAAATATCAAAAATATGAAGATCAGACTGATCGTATCTGTGATATTTCTGATACCGTTAATGTATGTATCAATGGGGCATATGATCTACAATGCGCTTGGTGTTCCTATGCCGCCGGTTACCATGAAGTTTTTTCATGGAAGTGAAAATGCGGTTATTTACGCATTTACGCAGTTTTTACTGTTACTTCCGATCCTGTTTGCAAATCAGAAATACTTCCGGAACGGATTTGCAACATTAGCACGCAGGAGCCCGAATATGGACAGCCTGATCGCGATGGGAGCAACAGCGGCGACGGTATACGGTATTTTTGCAATTTACCGGATCGGCTGGGGATTTTCTACCGGAAACATGGAGCTTGTACACCAGTATAGTCATGATCTTTATTTTGAATCGGCCGGAACAATTCTTACACTGATCACAGTTGGAAAGTACCTTGAGACAAAGTCAAAAGGAAAGACGAGCGAGGCAATCACAAAACTGATGAACTTAGCACCAAAGACAGTGACGGTAGTGCGCGATGGAAAAGAGCAGGTCATCGATGCTGCTGACGTGGTACAGGGTGATATTTTTGTGATCAAACCCGGAGAATCGGTTGCAGTGGATGGTGTGATCGTAGAAGGGAAATCTTCCTTTGATGAATCAGCGATCACCGGAGAGAGTATTCCTGTGTTAAAACAGGAAGGGGACAAGGTCATATCAGCATCTATCAATAAAGCCGGACTGATCCATGCGCGGGCAACACGTGTCGGCAAAGATACAACGATCGCACAGATCATAAGTCTTGTGGAGGAAGCATCTTCAAGTAAGGCACCGATCGCACGTCTCGCCGATAAGATCGCAGGTGTTTTTGTCCCGACAGTGATCGGGATCGCAATCGTCACATTCATTGTCTGGCTGGCAAGCGGAGCAGATTTCGAGTTTGCAATGTCCTGTGGAATCGCAGTTCTTGTTATTTCCTGTCCGTGTGCGCTTGGACTGGCAACGCCGGTGGCGATTATGGTTGGAACCGGAAAAGGTGCAGAAAACGGTATTCTGATCAAGTCGGGAGAAGCATTAGAGACAGCGCATATTGTTGATACTGTTGTGATGGACAAGACAGGAACGATCACTTCTGGAAAACCGGTTGTGACGGATATACGGACATATGCGGGAATTTCAGAAAATGACCTGTTAAAAGCTGCCGGCAGCCTGGAAAAGGGCAGTGAGCACCCATTGGCAGAAGCAATCGTTTCAGATTGTGAGAAAAAGAATATCATTCCGGAAAAAGTAAACGATTTTGAGGCGCTGTTTGGAAAAGGAATTAAAGGCAGGTTATCTTCTGGAAAACTTTACTATGCCGGAAATGAAAAACTGATGGATGAGGCACACATTGCTATATCTTCAGAAATAAAAAAAGAGATAGAACAGTTTGCAAAACAGGGGAAAACTCCTTTACTGTTTGCAGATGAGACACAGATCATAGGAATGATCGCCGTTGCAGATGTGGTAAAACCGACCAGCCGTGAGGCAGTCAGACAATTTAAAGAATACGGAATCCATGTCATTATGCTTACCGGTGATAATGAAGTGACGGCACAGGCGATCAAAGATCAGGTGGGTATCGATGAAGTCATTGCCGGGGTGCTTCCGACGCAGAAGGAAGAAAAGATATCTGCCTTAAAGAACAGCGGACACAAAGTTGCAATGATCGGAGACGGTATCAATGATGCTCCGGCACTTGCATCCGCAGACGTTGGAATTGCCATCGGTGCAGGTACGGATGTCGCAATTGAGAGTGCGGATATTGTGCTGATGAAAAATGACCTGCTTGATGCAGTCGGAGCAATCCGTTTAAGCAAGGCGGTTATCCACAATATCAAGGAAAACCTGTTCTGGGCATTTTTCTATAACAGCATTGGTATACCGCTTGCCGCAGGACTTTTATATCCGATCTGGGGATTAAAATTAAACCCGATGTTTGGTGCGGCAGCCATGAGTTTAAGCAGTGTCTGTGTGGTAAGTAACGCGCTGCGTTTAAGATGGGTAAAACTTGGAAAAAAATCTTCATCCGAAAATGGAACAGATAATATGGAACAGGAGAGTGCGGTCTGTGAAAACAGAACGGTCACTTCTGAAATAAAGAGTGATGTAACAGAAAGCGAGGAAAAAACAATGAAAACAACATTAAGTATTGAAGGAATGATGTGCGGACACTGCCAGGCAACTGTCGAGAAGGCTTTAAAAGGAGTACAGGGTGTGTCTGAGGTAGTGGTAAGTTTAGAGGACAAAAATGCAGTTGTTACCGCAGATGAATCAGTCAATGCAGATACATTAAAAAATGCCGTTGTAGATGCCGGCTATGAAGTAACCGATATTCAGTAAGGAATAGTTGCGGGTGCAGCAGTTATATTTTGCTGATTAAAAATGAAAAGAATGAAAAGAAGGGGAAACCGTGATCAACCGGCTTCTCCTTCTTCTACGATCTGCTCTAATACGCGGATAAGATCCTGCATGTTATTAAGCTGTACATTACGCTCTAAGATCAGGTTCTTCAGATCTGTTGAAAGTGTTTCAAATTTGTCTTTGATCATGGGTGATACATAAGATGCCATAGAGTTCTCCTTTTATTACTGTTAACAGATTTGCCTGCGAAATATGCTGTCTGTTGTTTTTATGTGGTTACCAGTTTATCATGTACAAAAAATCAGAAAAATATGCAGTGAAAAACACTTCTTGTAAAAATTGCCGTTATCCTTTAATATAAAGGAGGCATATGACAAAGAAGATCAGATGTCATTGTATAAGAAGTAATTTATATATTATAAATGAAAGAATGGAAACACCATGGATTACTACAGCAGTCAGATCAGCAAGTTAATACAGGAATTATCGTCCCTTCCGGGAATCGGTGCAAAATCTGCACAGCGTCTGGCATTTCATATTTTAAATATGCCGGTAGAGCAGGTCGAAGAACTTTCGGCTGCGATCGTGGATGCCAGAAAAAACGTCCGTTACTGCAAGGAATGTTTTACACTGACGGATGATGAATTATGTCCGATCTGTAAAGATGCCGGGCGTAATCATAAGACGATCATGGTTGTGGAGGATACCAGAGACCTTGCAGCGTATGAAAAAACAGGTAAATACGATGGTGTTTATCATGTTCTTCATGGTGCAATTTCACCGATGCTTGGAATTGGACCCGCAGATATTAAGTTAAAAGAGCTGATGCAGCGTCTGCAAAAGGATGTTGACGAGGTCATTATTGCGACGAACTCAAGTCTTGAGGGGGAAACGACTGCAATGTATATCAGCAAACTGATCAAACCTACCGGGATTAAAGTGACAAGGATCGCAAGCGGTGTTCCGGTCGGCGGAGATTTAGAGTATATTGATGAGGTAACACTGCTCCGTGCCTTAGAAGGCAGAACGGAGATTTAATAAAAGAAACAGAAAGGAACATGACTAGACTATGACAAATCTGGAACTCGAAAAAACAGCGAACGAAGTCCGCAAAAGTATTGTAACTGCAGTACACAGCGCAAAAGCCGGACATCCGGGCGGATCACTCTCCGCAGCAGATATTTTTACTTATCTGTACTTTGAGGAGTTAAATATTGACCCGAAAAATCCTAAGATGGCAGACCGCGACCGTTTTGTACTTTCTAAAGGTCATACGGCTCCGGGACTTTATGCAGTTCTGGCAGAACGTGGATTTTTCCCGAAGGAGGATCTTGTTACACTGCGTCATACAGGATCTTATCTGCAGGGACATCCGGATATGAAGCATATTCCTGGTATTGATATGTCATCCGGTTCTTTGGGACAGGGACTCTCCGCGGCGGCAGGAATGGCAGCAGCAGGAAAGTTTGACAAAAAAGATTACCGTGTTTATGCACTTTGCGGAGACGGCGAGATTCAGGAAGGACAGATCTGGGAAGCTGCTATGTGGGCAGGATTCCGCAAGCTGGATAATCTGGTCGTGATCGTTGATAATAATAATCTTCAGATTGACGGAACTATTGATGAAGTATGTTCTCCTTATCCGATCGACAAAAAGTTTGAGGCATTCAATTTCCATACGATCAACATCAATGGAAATGATTTTGATGAGATCCGTGCAGCATTCAAAGAGGCACGCGAAACAAAAGGAATGCCGACTGCGATCATTGCAAAGACATTAAAAGGAAAAGGTGTATCCTTTATGGAGAATGCCGTAGACTGGCATGGAAAAGCTCCGAACGACGAGCAGTATGAGATCGCAATGAAAGACCTGGAGAAAGTGGGGGAAGCATTATGTCAGAAATAAAGAAAATCGCAACAAGGGAAAGTTATGGAAATGCTCTGGTAGAAGTGGGAAAAGAGCATGAAGATCTGATCGTATTAGATGCAGACCTTGCAGGTGCGACCAAGACCGGAATTTTTAAGAAAGCATTTCCGGAACGCCATTGGGATGTTGGTATCGCAGAAGCAAACATGACAGGTATCGCAGCAGGACTTGCAACTTGTGGAAAAGTACCGTTTATCAGCTCTTTTGCAATGTTTGCAGCAGGCAGAAACTTTGAGCAGGTGCGCAACTCCATCGGATATCCGCATCTGAATGTCAAGATCGGCGCAACACACGCAGGTATCTCTGTTGGTGAAGATGGTGCGACTCATCAGTGCTTAGAAGATATCGCTTTAATGCGTACGATACCAGGCATGGTAGTGATCAATCCGGCAGATGATGTTGAGGCAAGAGCAGCAGTACACGCTGCATACGATCATGTAGGACCGGTTTACCTTCGTTTTGGACGTCTTGCAGTTCCGGTATTCAATGATGAGGCAACTTACAAATTTGAGATCGGCAAAGGAATTGTTTTAAAAGAAGGAAAAGATGTGACAATTTTTGCAACCGGACTTTGTGTAAATGAGACGGTAGAGGCAGAAAAGCTGCTTGCAAAAGATGGCATTGATGCAGAGATCATCAATATCCATACTATCAAACCGATCGACCGTGAACTGGTTGTAAAATCAGCATTAAAGACCGGAAAAGTTGTTACAGTTGAGGAACATTCCGTGATCGGAGGACTTGGAAGTGCAGTATGTGATGTGCTTTGCGAGGAGGCTCCTACTAAAGTATTAAAGATCGGCGTTAATGACGTATTCGGTGAATCCGGACCGGCATTAGAACTGCTTCATAAATATGAGCTCGATGCAGAAGGCATCTACAAAAAAGTAAAAGCATTTGTAAAATAATCAGACATAAAAAGACTGCTGTTATTACGGTAAAACGTATGCAGCAGTTTTTTTGCGTCTTTTTCTGTCGAAAAGTTTTTGGAAAACTGCCCATAAAACCACAAAAAAATCGGACATGCTGTGATACGATTGCAAAATAAAAAGTGATTTTGAATGTAAACACCGGCGTCTTTGCGCTGTAAGATCGCGTGAAAACAAATTTTTGCGCACAGGAATGGAGGATTGGAATGATAGAGATTATCCGGGAAGAAAATTGGGATGATACGAAAGAAAAAAAACTGCCAAAAGATATCAGACAGATTGGGAGACCGGATGTTGGGGAGAGAATATACATAGAGGATGAGGTATATAAGTATCTGCACCCATATGAAAGCGACTGTGAAAAACTTGTATATGTTTTACTTGGAAGATTTGAAAATTACAGCGGAAGACAGTGCACATTTGTTGAGGCAGCAATACAACTGGAATATTTAGAATTTGATGGTGAAATTCCAAGATGGAGCGACCGTGAATGGGCGTATATATATAAACGATTAAAGAATGAATATGACAGTATGGTCATTGTTGGATGGGCATTGGATCACAGAGGGTGCCTTCCGAATATGACAAAACAGATTGAACAATTTCATCAGACTCATTTTGGAGGCATCCATCAGACATTATTTCTGATGGATAGTCTGGAAAAGGAGGAAACATTTTTTAGCATCCGGAACGGACATCTGTACCGGAGAGAAGGATTTTACATTTATTATGACAAGCATGCCCTGACCAGATCAAAAAAGGTGGAACTTCAGGAGGAAAAAAAGGAAGAAGTTAATTTGCCCAAGACCGATGAAATCGTGTTTGCGAAGCAGGACGAGCCTGTACCTGCAATGAAAGAAAAAGAGAACCTGAATGATATTCTGGAAGAAGAACTGTATCTGGAGGAGAGTATGCAGCAGGATGAACCGGAACCGGTTCCACAGACGGAATTAAAAAGTAAGGGACGGTATCGGAAACAGCTTGAAGAAGCAGAAAAAACAGAAGAAGCAAAGATTCCGGTATATTCTTCGCTTGTGCTGGCTGTTGTGGTGCTTACACTTGGATTTACCGCCTATCAGAATCATAAGAAAATGAATGAAATGGAAAATACTCTGGCACAGATGAACCAGGTGCATATTGTGACAGAGATGCAGGAAACAGAAAAAAAAGCTGATACCGGGATCGTAGTGGAAAATATTGCGGGAGAAGTAGAAAAAACGGAGGCGTCTGCGACGACGGAAACATCGGATATGCAGGCAGAAACAAAAATGCCAGAAACAGCAGAGACACAGGCAGGTGCAGAGAAAAAGGCAGACACAGAAACAGCAGAGGTACAGACTAAAACAGAAATGTCAGAGACGACAGAGGCGCAGGCTAAAACAGAAATGTCAGAGACGACAGAGGCACGGGCTAAAACAGAAATGCCAGAAACGACAGAGGCGCAGGCTAAAACAGAAATGCCAGAAACAACGGGAGCGCAGGCAGGCACACCGGATGAAACGAATAAAAATAAGGAAGACGTTAAAGAAACAGCAGCACAGGCAGATGAGGCACAGACATATTTAAAACAGGGATATTATGTGGTACAAAAGGGGGATAATCTGGCGGCAATCTGCCGAAAAGTATATAAGACAACAGCTATGATGGACAAGGTGTGCCAGGCAAACGGAATCGATGATCCTGATGCAATATATGCAGGGCAATACCTGAAGCTTCCAAATTGATGAAGCTGCCAGCTCTAAAAATAAGATGAAACATCCGGGGAATAATGCTATAATATCGAAAGATTAAGAGGAAAGTGAGATTAGTATGGCGGAAAAAAACAAGAGGGGATTTCATACGGTAGAAGAACCGGATATGGAAGAATATGAACGCAAACTGCGTGAGCATCGCATAAAGGTGGTCAGAAGGACGGTTATTCTGATCATTACTGTGCTGGCAGTTTCTGCAGGACTCTGGGTGTTTATGGCACTGCGCCATTATGAGAACTTTGATGTGACATCATCTGTTGACAGGGCTGATACGGAAGCAACAAAGTTTGCAGATTTTGGGGGGAATATTTTAAAATACAGCAATGACGGAGCATTTTATACGGATACAGCAAATGAACTGATCTGGAATCAGACTTATGAGATGGCGGATCCACAGATTGATATTTGTGAAGATTACCTGACTATCTATGACAGAAAAGGAACGATGATCTATATCATGACAAAGGAGGGAATCTTAGGCGGAATTGAAACGACGATGCCAATCCAGCAGGTACGTGTGGCAGCGCAGGGAACGGTGGCAGTGCTGATGAAAAAAGATGCCGCCGGTTATCTTGCAATGTACGATAAGACAGGTGAGAAACTGACAGAAGGAGAGATTCACGGTGCCAAGAAAGGCTATCCGATCGCAATTGCATTATCTTCAGATGCTTTAAGGCTTGCCGTTGCCATGTTAGATATTAATGATGGAAGTATAAAAAGCACCATTGCCTTTTACAATTTTGGAACAGCGGGAGAAAGCGAGATCGATCATGTGGTTGGAGCACAGACATTTCCGGATACAGTGATACCGGAAATTGTCTATCTGGCAGATAACAGACTTGCTGCGTTTTCAGATACCGGGGTTATCCTGTTTGAAGGATCGCAGAAACCAAAACAGTCCGGTACGATTCCTTTTGAAAAAGAAGTGAAGAGCATTTTTTATAATGATAATTATATTGGCTGTGTGACCGGCAATGATGATGAGGCAGTGACACATCATATAAGTGTCTATGATCTGGAAGGAAAAAGTGTTCTGGAAAAAGATTTTACAATGGAGTACACCGGCGTAGAATTTCTTGCAGATAATGAAATCTGTATTATAAATGAAAATGCATGTGATATATATACCATACATGGCATATATAAGTTCCACCATGAGTTCGAACAAACACTTTATAAGGTCATTTCAGGGGGTGGTGCACTGAATTATACATTTATACTGGAAGATACAACGGAAAAAATAAGACTGAAATAAGGAGCATACATATGAACTGGGTTTTGTTACTGGTATTACTGATACTGGGGTATAATATTATAAGAGGCTACAGAAAAGGATTTTTGCGAATTGTATATTCTCTGGTATCGTGGGTCATAGTACTTACTTTTGTTACTGTTACAACTCCGTACATTAATACATATCTGATGGAATACACAACGTTATACGAACAGATTGAGAAACAGTGCAGTGAACAGATAAAAAAATCAGTAGAGGAAAAACAGAAATCCGTTCAGAGTGAAAATAGTCTGGATAATCAGGAACTGTCACAGTTTGGAATTATGCTGCCAGACTCGGTAGTAAATGATATTTTTGATAAGACAGGGAATGTGGCAGGAGAGATTATGGCACAAAG
>NZ_CP092473.1:412500-535000 GCF_014287515.2 Roseburia rectibacter | reverse complement strand
TGTTACTGTGTAATTTTAACTACGTTTAATCTTACACCAGGTCCCATTGTAGATGTAAGAGTTGCACTCTTAACATACTGACCTTTTAAGCTTGCAGGTTTAGCTTTGTTGATTGCACCCATAAGGGTCTGGAAGTTGTCGCTTAACTGTTCTTCTGTAAAAGAAGCTTTTCCAACTGGCACGTGGATAATGTTTGTTTTGTCCAATCTGTACTCAATCTTACCAGCTTTGATGTCGTTAACAGCTTTTGTAACATCCATAGTTACTGTTCCAGCTTTCGGGTTTGGCATTAAACCTTTCGGTCCAAGTACACGGCCAAGACGTCCAACAACGCCCATCATGTCCGGTGTAGCAACAACAACATCGAAATCTAACCATCCCTCGTTCTGGATCTTCGGGATCAGTTCCTCGCCGCCTACGAAATCAGCGCCTGCTGCCTGTGCTTCATCAACCTTGGTTCCTTTTGCGAATACTAAAACCTTAACTGATTTACCAGTTCCGTGTGGTAATACAACTGCACCACGGATCTGCTGCTCTGCATGACGTCCATCACAACCTGTTCTGATGTGAAGTTCGATTGTCTCATCAAATTTAGCTGTTGCGTTTTTCTTTACCAGGCTGATTGCTTCAGCAACATCGTACTGAGCAGCCTTGTCAAAACCTTTAACAGCTTCCTGATATTTCTTTCCTCTTTTCATTCTAAAAAAACCTCCTGGTGGTATTATCGGGAGAGGGCCCTCCCACATAATCGTTAACAAATAGTCTTAATTGTTGTAGAATTTTCCAGAAGAATGCCGCTCTTGCATTCTTCCAATGAATTTGCTGTTTTTGCAAATTCTATTCTTCTACGGTAACGCCCATACTTCTTGCAGTACCGGCGATCATGCTCATAGCTGCCTCTAAAGATGCTGCATTTAAGTCTGGCATTTTTAATTCTGCGATTTCCTGTAATTTTGCTTTGGAAAGTGTAGCAACCTTTGTCTTGTTCGGTGTTGCAGAACCAGATTTAATATTGCAGGCTTTCTTAATTAATACAGGAGCAGGTGGTGTCTTTGTAACGAAGCTGAAGCTTCTGTCTGCGTATACTGTAATAACTACAGGGATGATAAGATCTCCCTGATCAGCTGTTCTTGCGTTGAACTGTTTTGTAAATTCAACGATATTAACGCCGTGCTGTCCAAGAGCAGGTCCAACTGGAGGAGCAGGTGTAGCCTTGCCAGCAGGAATCTGCAATTTGATATATCCTTCTACTTTCTTTGCCATTTGGAATTGCCTCCTTAATCCAATGTTTCAGGCATGATTTCATACCTGCGCACAGATCCTGGTCTGTGCATTAATTGTTAAGTTTTACATCTGCGAAACTTATTTCTACCGGTGTTTCGCGACCGAACAGTTCAACATTGATCGTTACACTCTGCTTTCCGTGGTTCATCGCCTGAATTACTCCGATGGTGTCTTTCCAGACGCCTCCGGTAACCACAACGGTGTCTCCCTCTGTAAAGTCAACTTCAATGTTCTCTTTTTTGATTCCCAATGGTTTCATTTCCATATCGGTAAGTGGAACCGGCTTACTTCCCGGACCAACAAATCCGGTAACACCACGGGTATTTCTGACAACATACCATGTGTCGTCATTCATAACCATATTGATAAGAACGTATCCCGGAAACATTTTCTTTGATACGGATTTTTTTGCGCCATTTTTCATTTCGACAACATCCTGCATCGGAACGCGGACCTCTAAGATCTGATCTTCCAGATGTCTGTTTTCAATTGTCTTGTCAATGTTCGCTTTTACCTTATTCTCATATCCTGAGTAGGTATGAACAACATACCAGTGTGCCTCTGCCATAAATCACTCTGCCTCCATTAAAAATTAAAACCAACAAGGAAATCAACGCCATACTGAATTGCGAAATCCAAAAGCGCGATAATAAGACCTAATACAACGGATACAGCAATAACCGCCGTGGTCTGTCTTACAAGTGATTGTTTCTCCGGCCAGATGATCTTTTTGAACTCAGCCGAAAGACCGGTAAACCAACTCTCTTTCGGAGCCTTGTCTAACTTCTCGGTTTCTCCCATTTTTTCACTCCTTTGCCACGCGCGTCTTATTTGGTTTCTTTGTGTAACGTATGGGTCTTGCAGAATCTGCAATACTTTTTGGTTTCCATCCTGTCAGGATGAGCTTTTTTGTCTTTTGTCATGTTGTAGTTACGGTTTTTGCATTCCGTACATGCCAATGTTATTTTTGTGCGCACAACTTCCACCTCCATTAAAATTCTTTGTGCTTTTTCCTGCCCCGGTCTCCGTAGTGAGACGTTTTCTAAGGATCAGCGACAGTCCTTAAAAAAAGGCATAAAAAAAAGACCTACTTCCATCGCCTGTCTACTATATCATATCCGTCTATTTCCGTCAATCTTTTTTTATATTTAAAAATCCACAATATCTATCCATACTTTTCTGTGAGTTTTTTCCTATTTATTTCCTATTTTCACATTTTTTTCTCAAATGGTATAATATTTTTAGATGGTTCAACCGAAATAGTTCTAAAGAATCTTTAAATTTATATTAAAATCCCCACATTTATCATGCCAAGCGGCAAGGATGCTGTCCTATAACCTGATAAATGTTATATATTTCATGGAAGAAAGGAGGGGTTTTCTTGGCTGCTATTGACAGTGCATATCATTATTATTTAAGCACTTATGGCACTTCGAAGGTATCGCGTTATGATACCCATAAGAAGAGTCAGCTTCGTGCTGTCTATAATCAGATTGTAAAAACAAACAAAGATACTCCTCTGTATAAAATTCCAGACTCCACAGATGTCAAAAAATTTGCGATCGATCTGAAAGAACATACCAGGTCTATCCAGAATGTGATCGCATCCCTTTCTGACAATGATGAGGGGATTGAAAACGTATTCAATAAAAAAGTGGCAAAGTCTTCTGATTCATCCTCTGTTAATGTTTCCTACATCGGAGAAGATCAGAATCTCGATAATTCTCTGCATTTTGATGTTGAAGTAAGGCAGCTTGCTGCTCCGCAGATCAATATCGGAAAGTTTCTGTATCCTGATGAATGTGATTTTAAGGCCGGTACTTACACATTCGACATATCAACTGACTTAAATTCATACGAATTTCAGTATACGGCAGGCAGAAATGATGACAATCAGTACATTCTTGAAAAACTTGCACGCCTGGTCAATTCTTCCGGCGTCGGAATCCATGCAGATCTTGCGAAAAATGCCAGCAATAAGATTGCACTGCGTCTGACTTCAAGCCAGACCGGTCTCGCTGACGGTCAGTCTTATCTGTTTGAAGTTACCCCAAGTTCCGATCATGCATCCGCAAAAGCAATGCAGACACTCGGTATTGACAATGTTGCCCAGCAGGCATGTAATTCTTCTTTCCTGTTAAATGGTACTGAACACGCATCCTTGTCTAACACTTTTACCGTCAACAATGCTTTTGAGCTGACATTGAACAAACCAAGTTCCCGGACAACGCCTGTACAGATTGGTTTCAAAACAACCGCTGACTCTGTTGTAGACAATGTACAGTCTTTGATAAATGTGTACAATAATCTGATCCAACTGAGTTATCACTATGACGATACACAGGAAGCAGATAAATTGCGGCGTGATTTCACGCAGGTAGTGAAACCTTATTACAATGAATTTGAGTCATACGGACTGAATTTAACAGACGATGGAGAAATCAAAATCGATACAAATCTCCTGACAGACGCCGTTACTTCTGCTGATGCCAAAGAATGTTTTTCCACATTAAATAAATTCAAAAATGATCTCGGAACGACCGCTGGAAATGTCTCTGTCGACCCATTAAATTATGCAAGCAAAACGATGATCACATACAAAAGACCCGGACATAAGAATTTTTCCTGTCCTTATCTGACTTCCGTTTATTCCGGAATGATGTTAGACAGATACTGCTAAACGGACACTTACAGATTTTCTGTAGTGTCCGTTTAATATTCCAATATCCCAGATGCAACTTCAGATTATGCATCTTTCACACTGATCATGTACTATATATCATTTTCCTGATTTTCATTTTCTTCTATAATATCCAGCATCGTATTTATTCTTTCTATATAATTGTGATGCTCCCTTACTTTTCGATAACCATTTTCCGCGATTGCCAGACGTTCTTCCTCATGTGCCAGATAATATCCTGCTTTTTCACAAAGATCATCAATTCCGTCAAAGCATACTAAATCTTCGCCTTCTTTAAAATAATATGGTATCTCTGCCTGATAGTTCGTCAACAAAAAGCCACCTGCCCCAAGCACATCCCATACCCTGAGCGGTATGCCGCTCTTGATATTCGGAATCGTAAAATTCAGATTGATCTTTGACATACGAAAAACCTGCGGCAGCTCACTCCAGTAATCAACCGAACCACAGTACTGAATCCGCAGCATATCACTTATATCACTGTTACTGTACACATTGACATGATAACGTTTTGACAGTTCGATCAATGCACGTCTGCGCTCCACTTCCGCAATTTTAAATCCAAGTACGGTCGTCTGAAAGATCAGTCCAAGATCCGAAAACGACCCTTCTGATTTTTCTAGTTCAAAATATTCCTGAAGTTTTTCCAGTATATCCGTGGTCAGCATAGATTCCACAATATTTGCACCACTGATATTTAACTGTGCCTCGATCACTGCGTCAAAATACCCCCGTAGATATTCTGGCAGCCTGCTTTTTATCTTATCATAAGAATTTCTTTCATAAAGGCTTCCAACAAATGCGATATCCCCTTTGTATTTCTGTATTTCCGGCGAATTTGCAATCACCATATCCATCCGGTTTGTATCTACCGCAAGCGGAAGATACCAGATATGCTCTACTCCCATCTCCCGAAATTCCAGATAATTTGTCTTATCAAATGTAAATATATAATTGCAGGGATGAAAAATGGATTCGTGATACATACTGATCAGCGGATTGTCACAGCTCCACGATACATATTTTATTCCCATCTTCTGACAGACATTCGAGATCAGCGCAAAATAATTGACCGTAAATACCATATCATAATGCGTTTCCTGCATTTTGTGCTCAATTATTTTTTCAAATTCCGGATCAATATCATAATTGCCAAGGTGCTGTTCGATATTATCCACAGTATGTCCCAGCAATATAAATGTCTGCTCTATGTCTCTGTAATTATAAGCCTTCCAGCGATACATCAATATGTGCATAATAATCCCCATTCCTGCGCTGCTTTTAAGCGCATCACAAGTTTGTGCGAAGCACAAATCTTGCGTGTGAAAAATGTATTTTTCACACTAATCTCCATTCCTGTGCTGTTTCAGCCAAAATAACGTTTTCATCTGTATATAAAGCCTGTTGCAGAGAGAGAATAAGAACCTCCGCTCTACATCCATGCTTCCCTGATCCATGCTGCCCTGCTTTTCCACGTATGATGCTCTTTTGCTGCCTGATATCCACAGTCTGCCATCTTTTGTGTGGATTGCATGTGTCCAAACAGATCAAATACACGTTCCGGCAGGGTACGGATTTCATTTCTTGAAAACATCACAAGCTCTTTTCCATCCGTAAATTCTCTTCGCAGATAAGTGGAATCATCCGTCACAACTGCTGCACCCGCAAGCATTCCATTAAAAATACGGTCATGTGCTCCGGCTTTAAACCAGGTCATCGTATTCAGGACAATCTTGCTGTCGTTCATCAGTGGCAATATTTCCGGCGCAAGTACTTTTCCACCATACACCAGATACGGATTATCGCTCCATTCACACTGATCCCAGCCTGTTCCATATGCTGTCACGCGAATCCCATTTTCCACCAGAATACGGACAGCCTGTTCACGAAAAAATGACGTGGCATACGAGTCAATAAAACGCATCTGCACGATGATCTCATGAATACGCTGTTCTGAAATATCATTCCGCTTATATTTTAAATATTCTTCTATCACATCCTCTGTTGTCCGGTCAGGATGATGCACCAGTTCTGACAGCACAGTCTGTGCCATCTCCTCTCCATCGACTTCCGGGATGGATGATAGATCCGGTATCATCTTCGCAACTGTGTAGATCGGCAATGCCCCGGCATATAAAACATCAATTCCACGCTCCGCAAGCGGCTTGTGCCTGCTGCCAAGTTCCACTCCCGCATGTGGCAGGAAATCAGTATACCGGATATTTTTAAAGTATCTTCGGATGTAGCGGACATGATTCCGGTCTGTACACAGCACAACGGATGTGTCCGGCGCATTCTGCAATGGTTTTTCATAATGAAACGGGTGATCCATCAGGATATTGATGTATGGAATCTCATAGGTTTCCCACAAATTCGGCTCTCTTGAGGAATTTATATCTTTCGGGGAATATCCCATATTCTGTTTTGAACATGCATCACCAGTTTCTGTTTTGGCTTCCGGAAGTGTCAGATTATATCCGAGGTTATTAAAAGTGACACCAAAAAATCTCTGTCCTTTTTTTGTACCTTCTTCGATGCATTCGATCAATGCCTGCTTACTCTCCTCTTCCAAACGGGCATCATAAGTAAATGAGGCATACCCCATGGTCTCAAACGCATTTTTCAGTTCCTGTGTAAATAAGTCAAGGGTATCGTAGATGCCGGTGATGTAGATGATGGTTGTTTGCATGGTTGTCTCCTGTTATAACTTGATTCTTTCTATCCTGCAGCTATGTCTTTTATAATCGTCCTTTACAGAATCTGTATTGTCATAATTAATGCCAACCAGGATCACTTCTCCATGGTAATCTTTCAGACTCTGCATGTATTCCTTCTTCTTTATCTGTGCAATGGCTGCATCCGAAGATTTATCCCATTTTAATTCCACTACGATTGCTGGCACATCTCTATATTTTCTCGGAACAAACACAATATCTGCAAATCCTTTCCCCCCTGCAAGTTCCCGATACATTACATAATCTTTCCGCGCGGCATAATATGCCAGTGAAAGCACGCATGACATTGAATTTTCATCATTATACTTTAAGATAGATATATTTTCCTGATGCACCTGTTCAATCATTTGTGCAACATATTCTTCTTTTCCATCTATGGTTGCCCAAAGCAGTGCTTCAGAATTACGGATCGCATCCATAACCGGTTCCCAGCCACCGTCTTCTATACAGTTAATAAATTCTTTCTGCACCTCCTGATTTGGAATAGAAACCGTCTTGTTCTCAAAATCATAGGTCAGGTATCCCAAATGTACCAAAAGTGTAAATATATCATCTACGCTTGCAAACGTGGACATATCATTCTGAAATTTATCTGGATTAATTTTAATATGACTGCCTGAAATAAGCTGCGTAACTAACGCTTTCAGGTGATACATATCCATCTGTATATATTTTTTTAATGCTTCATATGTCTCTGTCTTCGTCCAATAACTGTCAAAGTCATGTCCCAACAATGACATAACAACCGATCTCGGATTATAAATCTGAACGCCCTTTAAATCATATCCATCGTACCACTGTTTCATTCTGTCATAAGGCATACCATATGACACACACAGACTTTGAACTTCCTCTTCCGTAAACCCGGTAAATTCAGCGAGTTCCCTTTGATTGGTCATGGAATATTCATCAAACATATTGAGAGCTGAATGCTCGCCATACTTTTTAATCGGCAGTATTCCCGTCATATAAGCCAACGCAATATATGGCTTATCTTTCATCCACAGGCGCAAGAAATCCAGATATTTTTTCTGCGCTTCATCATCCCCCGGATACTTTCGGAATATACAGTCCCACTCGTCGATAATGATTATAAATTTCTGATTTCTCTGACTATATATGTTCTCTAATACATCAATAAGATCTTCCCGGTCAAAACAGTCTACATCTCCGTATTCCCGCCTGATATCCCACAAAAGCCTCTTTTGTAGGTAATCGATCATTCCGTCCACTGTCTGTGCACGGTTAAGAAAGTCAAGCATATTGACATGAAGGACATTATATTTATTCAAATTTGCCTCAAAACTCTCATCCTGTGCAATCTTATAATCAGCAAACATGCTTTTAGAATCGCATCCTTTACTATAATATGCCACAAGCATATTTGCAGTCATAGATTTTCCAAAACGGCGTGGTCTGCTTACACATATATTCTGATGTTCGGTATTCAGATTCCGATTCATTTCAGAAATCAGCATGGTTTTATCCACATATATCTTGGAATTAAGTGCTTTCTGAAATTCTTCATTTCCCGGATTTAAATATATTCCCATTCTCTTCTCCATTCCTGCGTATTCTATCTACAACAGGCTGACTACAATAGTTTCAAACGTTTTACCGCCGGCTCATAACCGCCACATTTCTGATAATAATACTTCGCCTCACTGATTTTTCCCAGACATTCATTGATAACACCCACATTATAATATGCTGCATAGGAATTTACTCCCGCCATCCTGCAGTCCCGGTGTTTGACCGCTTTCAAAAATTCTCCAACTGCTGCATCAAACATAGCGTTGTTCATATAAATGAGTCCCATCAGGAACTGAAAATCCGCACTATTTCCAAATTCTTCATATATGTTTTCAAAAAAAAGTGCCTCCTCTGCACGTCCACTGTTGATGAGTGCATAGCCATAGGTTTCCACCATATCGATCACATACTCTAACTTTGGTTCAAGATCATAGCTTAGACCATGGGCAAACCAGAAACATGCCTCATTATAATCTTCTGCCATATAATAACTTTTTCCAAGCTGGTATAAAAGATACGGGATCTGCTCCATTTTCTTTAAATCCGCAATGTTTTGTGCCGGCATTGTCTTTTGCGATTTGGAATGCTTTATGTTTTGCTCCAGCTCATCTGCATGCGCATTTGCATCCCATCCTAAGCTCTTTAACTCCTGCTCCAACAAACGGATGTTGCGCAGCGCCTTTTTCTTCTTCTCTGCCTGTGGCAGATCATAGCCTGTATGCCCGATCACAACCGGTGCTTTGTATGTAAGATATTCTTTTTCGTCATATGCAGTCACCTGTTCATGGATTCTTCCTGTATAATGAAATTTTTCTTTTGAGAAAATACGGTTAATCCATTCCTTATTCTCCTGCTTGCCGTCTTTTCCGGAAATAATGTTGATCCTTTGTATCCTGCCAACTTCGCCTGTATGTGCAGCAATCAGTTTTTCTAACTCCGGCATATCGATCTGCTGTAAAAACTCGTCGCTGTCAATGACCATTACATACGGATATGCCGCCTTTGAAACTGCAAAATTTTTCGCTGCCGAAAAATCATCGCACCATGGAAAATCATAGATATTCTCCGTATATTCTGCGGCAATTTTCTTTGTCTGATCTGTGGAGCCGGTATCGGCTACGATCAATTCAAATCCGGTGTTCTGGAAAGATTTCAGGCAACGTGCCAGATTGTGTTCTTCGTTTTTGGTGATAATGCAGACTGATAACATGTGATTGGTCTCCTGTGTGGTTCAGATTTTACTGAACTAAATATTTGTGTATCCTGAATTTTACTTTTTATCAAGTTTCCAGTGGTCTATTGACAATCAGCAGCCGATTCGATCAGGACTGTCTTTCCTTTGCATCCCGTTCCGCCGGCTGTTTCAGCTCGATCATGACATCATATCTGCCAAACCCGCATAATCTATGGCGAAAAATTGCTCCACCATACTCATTGTAAGCGTTTTCCCAAAACGACGTGGACGGGTAATCAGAGTCGCACTGTCCCCACAGTCCCACCATTCTTTAATAAAAGGCGTTTTATCTATATAAAAATAGTTTCCCTGGATAATTGTCGAAAAATCCTGTATACCGATTGCTATATTTCCAGCCATTGATACCTCCCTGTTTTTTATACTGATATTGTCCGTTCTTTTCAATTATGATAAATTAATGATATACCATTTTTGTATATTATACCATATGCAACCTTTTTATCAGGAGAATTTTGATCTATGAAAAAAATAAGTGTCATCATCCCATGTTTTAATGCAACAAAATATCTTCCGAAATGTTTTATGTCACTTGTACAGCAGACAATCGGAATTGACCAGATCGAACTGATTTTTGTGGACGATGCATCCACAGACGAGGGTGCTACCTGGAACATGCTGCAGGAATTCGAACGTGCCTATCCAGAAAGTATTATGATCTTAAAACTTGAGGAAAATATGCGTCAGGGCGGCGCAAGAAATATTGCCCTGCAGTACGCAACGGGTGAATATATTGCATTTGTTGACGCAGATGATTTTGTTGCTGATAATTTTCTATTGGAAACTTATGAAAAAGCAAAAGAATCGGATGCTGATATCATCCAGTTTGAATATTTTTACTATACAGACCGTCTGGGTGCCGTAGACTCCGGTCGGAATGTTACACCGGAAGTGATTAAAATTTCTTCTGTCAGTGAACGCAAAAAATTTCTGATCTCAGAAAAAGTTACTTATGGCTGCTGGAATAAACTTTACCGACATGATCTGCTGAAAAAGGCTCATACCTCCTACGCAGAACATGTCATTTATGAGGAGCCGCTTTTTGTATACCCGCTTTTATATTTTGCGGATAAAATTGTGATCTTAAACGATGCCTACTATTATTACAGGCAAAACGATGCCGGAACCATGCGAAATGATATGAAACAGGAAGAAACCTTAAAGATGCATGCTGATGTCCAGCTTGCGGTCTGGAACTTTATGAAAAAAACCCCATTTTTTCAGGAATATTATGACGAGATCAAGCTGTATTTCCTCCATACCTATCTGTATGAAACACTGTACTTTGCAAAACTCCGGGGGTTCCAGCCTTCCTATTCTTTCTACAAAAAATTAGAAAAAACGGTTCTTGCGGAGGTGCCGGATTATGCGCAGTCCATTTACAATGCCCTGATCCCGAAGCAGATGGAGCTGTATCGGATGATCGGGGAGGGGATGACGGAAGATGATTTTAAGGGGTACTGGGAGCGGCTGTGATCTCATTAAGACTGGAATGTACTATAGCGCATCTCCCTAAAATACTTTTATCTCCTAAATCATGCTCTGTTTTAGGAGATAAATCAATAATTAGGATATAGAACTCCATTTTTCATAGTGAGTACTTACTCTATAACTTCTAATTGCGCTTTTAAAATATTATTTTGTTCTTCTACTTCAAAATACTTTTCTAACAAGAAGAAAACATTTGCTATTAAAGGAGTCGATAAGGCGTTCAACTGATTAGCCATAAATAATGATCTTGTAATAGTATCCAAAAAAGAATTATTATGATAAGTGTCTGGCAATCGGTAATTTTTGTCTACTTCTTCTTTGTGAAGCCTTATGAACCCCAAAAACAATTCCCACGTACTCATAAAAGCCAGTTGCTCGTTAATTCTTGATGCCGCAGATAAAGAAAAATCATCATCCGTTTGGATATTACCACTTACCAGCCTGACCTTAATGATTGCAGCTGTCATACAGGCGCACACCTTATGGCGGTCTAATAGTGTCTTACTTTCACCATTTTTCTTTTGGTATAAAACTCTTAGCATGGTTTTTTGGTTAAGATATTCTTCATACAACGAATCAGGATTATCACAAAAATGAAATTGCCTGTATTCATTTTCCAGATGCATCCCTAGTTTTTTAACTACACCATTGTAAAATTCTAAAAAGTCTATTTTATTCATTATGCTTTGATCCTTACATCATCTGGCATTTCTATTTTCTTAACTGCCTTTCCAACATCATAATCTCCATTTTCATCATTTCCTGTTCCTTCGATTTCAAAAGATTGCATATTGTCAACATAAAATCCATATGTCAATCCTAATCTATCTGCTTTGGCTTTTCCATATTGTTTCATTGCATATAAATTCCATAATTTGCACATTGCAACTACAGTTATGACAAAACCAATAACAATCATAATTTCATTTGCCATATTTTCAAGCCTCCACTCTATTCTCTTTCTCTATATTAATCTTATAGTCATTATATACGACTGCTAACGGTATAGTTACGAAAGAAATCACCAATAGTTTAATCCAAATAGACTTCATAACTACATACAACTCAAGAATCGCAACTACAGATACGATAATTGCAATAATCGCAAACAAAACAATAGCAATCGATTCTCTTTTTACTAGAGTTGAATATTTTTTATTATCTGTAAACTGATAAAAATCATACATATTATTACATGCCTGCACCAATATAGTTACATAACACGATTTGTAGTCAAACAATGATGCCACTACACTTATACCAATAGTAAGTGCCAGTACACAAATTTTCAAAAAAGCCTCTTTGGAAGAAAGATATATCACATCTTTTTTTTCTCCCATATTTCTCCTTTTGCTGCAATTCTTCACTGCCTGCTGTGAAAATCGCCATATAATTCTGTAATCATCAAATGTTAATAGCATTTACAATTGTAACATAACCGTATACTCTGTGCAAGAGTTTTCTACTATCTTTGCAGTTTTTTCATAATAACCGCATTTTCATTGCTCCACATTCTCTCTCTGCCCCATACATAATCTCAGTTTCTCCACCAGTATCCGGTTCTCCTCTTCTCCCCGGATTGCAATTCTGATATACTGCTTTCCATTATGTATCTTTCCTGTCAGGTCTTTAATCAAGATATTTTCCTTTAAAAGTCTTCCTGCCAGTTCTTCGCTGCTGATTCCATCTAAAATCTCACACATGAAATAATTCGCCTGTGACGGATAGACCTTTAGATTTTTGATCGCACAAAGTTCATTCAGAAAACGACTTCTTTCCTCCTTTATTTTCCGCAGGGAATCTGTATAGTCGCTTTTATACTTGTCCAGAATCTGCATGAAAAATTCTGCCATGGAATTGATATTCCATATTGATACATCTTTCTTTAAACGCCCGATCATATCTGTATTTCCACTTGCTAAAATTCCCAGTCTGATTCCCGGAACTCCGTATGATTTTGAAATACTTTTTACCACATAAAGGTTTTTGTTTTCTTTTAACACCTGTTCCGATAATAACGATAAATTTTCCGCATCTGCGAAATCAAGAAAACTCTCATCTATGATCAGATTTATATCACATTGCCTGCTCCACTGCAGCAGCCGTTTTATCTCGTCTGCATTCATACAATGACCGGTCGGATTGTCCGGATTAATCAGTACAAGCGTATCAACCGGATTTTCTGTAAAGTATTGGATTAACTGGCTAGCCGTATATGAAAAATCATTTTCCGTACAGTCGTATGCAATAACATCTTTCTCCCAGCGGTTTGGATACTCTTCAAAAGTCGGACGGATCACACCCAGTTTTCCGTTCAGTTCTTCCAGTAATCCTTTGATCAGCTCTGCTGCACCATTTCCGATCACAATGTGTTCTTCATGCACATCAAAACTCTTTGCCGCCAGAAGCGTATTGACTGTCATACCAGACGAGTACTGACGAACCAGCACATCAAAATTAGATTCCATCTCCTCCTGCATACGCTTTGTCGGGAAATATGGATTTACCAGATAACAATAATCCTGTAAATGAGGGAAACGCCAGTATCCTCCGTACCGTTGCATCAGATGATGATATCGTTCTACATCATCCTCGATAAATAATGTCTGTGCAATATCAAGATCCTGTATGTCATCAATCTCATACCACAATTCACCATTTAACCTTTTTGCCTTCATGGTGTTTTTGTCCAACATCAGTATGAGTTTAATCACAGTTTCATAATATTCGTTATTTCCCATAACTTTTGCATATGCTTCCAAAAATGGTACATATACATCTCTTGAAAACTGTGCTCCGAACTTATAGATATTTACTGTTTTATAATAATGTTCTTTCTCTTGGTATTTTAATAATTTTCCCGGAATGAAATCAGTAATGTTATCGTCCTGATCGACCACGATACAGGTACCATCCATCCAGTTTTCAAATTTATCCACCAACGCCAGCGTATCCCTGTCATCTTCTAACAGCATATCGATCAGGTTCTCCTCAAAAATCAGATCTGATTCCAATAACAATGTATCTTCCTGCATCATCTGATCTTTTGCCAGTGAAAGTGAAAAAATATTATTCGTCTTATGGTATACATCATTTATAATGTACTCAACCGGTGTTTTAAGCCCCAAAGAATCAACAAAAGAAACCAGATTTTCATACTGGTATCCGACAACCAGAATGATCCGGCTTAATTTTTTTCTGTCAAGTATACGAAGCGCACGTTCAATCAGCCTCACACCACCGACTTCCACCATACATTTCGTATTATTTTTCGTCAACTCTCCCAAACGTTTTCCCATTCCCGCTGCTAAGATAATCGCCTGCATGCCCTATCTCCTTTATTTTGTCAGATAACAGTCAAAAACATATTTATCCTGAATTATTCACGGAGCAATCTCTAATCTGAAAATTGCACCATGAATCAAAAAATGATCCATGTAGCCATAACGTCTCTCAATTCGTCAGAAAACAATGTGCAATTAAAATACAGCAGCTATGTGGCTTTCAGCCACGTTCACGGCTTTGCTGTGAATAATTCAGGTTTATTGTTCCAGTACAGATCATTCTGCGGTTTCACAAGCTCACACTTTACCCCTAAAAAATAATAGCAGTTGATCAACATGACATATATTAATCAACCGCTGTTATCCCATCTCTAACTATATTACCTTAATAATACCAGAACCGCATCCTTACTGCTATTATACTGTGCCAACAGACTCTGTGACGCATTTACCAGGATCTGGTTTGTGGTATATCCCAGAATTTCATCACCAATGTCAGTATCACGAATATTGCTCTCGGACTGCTGTGTATTCTGGGATGTGTAATCTGCATTTTTTACCGCACGCGCTAACTGCTCCCAGACTGCTCCAAAATCGTCTCTCCATCCTGCTGCTTTCTCAATCGCATCCTGCACCATGGTGATCGATTCTGATGCCTTTTCATGATTCGATACATCAACCTTATCTACACCAAGACTTTCCTTGCTCGCATTTACAAAATTGATGATAATACTCTGTTCTGCCAGAGAACCTGTCTGAACATAAAAAAATCCTGGTTTCGCTTTTGGCGTTCCCTCTGCAAGCATGTAATTCTGGTTAAAATTGGTGTCATAAGCAATATGGTCGATCTCTTTGTTCAACTGATCGATCTCGTCCTGGATTGCCTTACGATCTTCCTCGGTGTTCACATCATTTGCAGCCTGTGTTGTCAGTTCTACCATACGATCCAATATCGTCTGGGTCTCTTCCAATGCCGCATCTGCTGTCTGAACCAAACCAATTCCATCCTGAATATTATTGGATGCCTTGTTCAAACCTCTGATCTGGTTTCTCATCGCTTCAGATACTGTAAGCTCTGCCGCCTCATCATTTGCATGATTGATCTTGTAACCAGATGCAAGTTTTTCTGAAGATTTGTCTACATTTTCTGTATTAATCTTCAACTGCCGATGTTGATACATCGACTGCATGTTATGGTTTACAACTATTCTGCCCATATTTCCCTCCGTGTCCTTTTTTTCCAAAGATACGCTACCGCTTGTATCTCTGTAATCATCTTCCTTGATAATTAGCTATATAGTGTATCGGCATTTGCCCTCTTTTTCTTAATCTTCCCCGCAAATTTTCTAAGTCAGCAACCACCAGTTCAACTGGTGGTTTGGTATTAGCCCTCAAAAGGGCATTTTTACTGCTCGCCCAAAAGGGCGGTATCGCAAGCACTTTTACCGGTCCGCTATAAAGCGGTACTTCTTGAATCTTCTTTCCTTGATTCCTCTGCCTGCTCTTTTATATACTTTTGTACTGCTTCATCTGTGATATTACCAATTGTTTCTACATAATACCCTCTTGCCCAAAATGCTTTATCCCATTTACTTTGCAATTCTGGATGTCTATCATAAAGCATTAATGTACTTTTCCCTTTTAAGTATCCCATAAAATTTGCAATGCTAATTTTAGGTGGAATAGCTACACTTAAATGTATATGATCCACGCAAACTGCTCCTGCTATAATATCCACATCTTTGTATTTACATAACGTGCTTATTATTTCTCTCACATCATTTCTCACTCTTCCATACAAAATTTTCTTTCTGTATTTCGGAATAAATACAATGTGATATTGGCATTTCCATTTTGTGTGTGATAAACTTTTATTGTCCATATGGACCACCTCCTGTGATTAAGTTTGGCTTGCGACACCATTCTTAATATATCACAGGAGGTTTTTTATTGATATTCTCACCGCTTCCAGCTATTCCATTCTCCCCAGCATAGCTGGGGGATTAGACTTTTCATTCATAATATGTATCATTTTTCATTTATTTCAGCCGATATATTTAATAGTATTTTTTATTCCTTAAAGGAGTCCCCTATTATGATTTTCCCTGAAAACTTTTTCCAAGACGAATATCGCAATGGTTTTTTAGTTCCGCAGATGATGAAGCGCGCCTGGGCGGCAAAGCTTGAATTACTGCAGATCATCATCGATATCTGCAATAAATATGATATTACCTATTTTGCTGAATATGGCACACTGCTTGGCGCAATACGCCACAAGGGCTTCATTCCATGGGATGATGATGTGGATATTGCTCTCAAACGGCCTGATTACAACAAGCTGATCCGCGTCCTTCCTTCTGAACTTCCAAATGGGATCGCACTCGCCGGACCTTATGCCCAAACAGATAAATTGTTTTTGCCAACCTGCCAGTCTGTCGTTGCAACGGTTTCGTCCGACTGGAAGCTTTCAGATTATATGCAGCGTTTTCACGGCTTTCCGTATCGTAATATGGGGATCGATATCTTCCCGCTTGATTATCTCCCGGATGATCCCGAACTGAGTTCCCTTCAACAGTACCTGGTTCAGAAAATCGTGTTCTGTGTCCGCAACTGGGAGAAAACCAACGAGATCACAAGGGAAGAAAATGTAAAAGAGATCGAATCGCTATGCAGTACCCACATTGCACGTGATGCAAATATTCTTCGCACTCTGATACAGCTCTCGGATTCCATCCGCGCGTTATATCAGGAAAACGACGGCAATGACATTGCCAAAGACGGTTTCTGGTTTACAAATGACCGCCAGATCGCCACCCCAAAAGAATGGTTTGCTGAGGCGATTACCGTCCCATTCGAAAATATTATGGTTACTGTGCCAAAACAGTATGACGAGATCCTTACCAACCGCTACGGTGATTACAGAAACCCGGTCATAACTGTTCAAACGCACACCTATCCTTTTTACAAAACCGAAGAACATGCATTAAGAAACTATCTGGATGCTCATGGATATACCGGAAGTATTGATGATTTTGTGAGAAAACATTATTCAGAGTAACTCCATTATACCTGGAGTTCGCCTGTCGAAACTTTCTCACAAAATTCTTCTACGCTTCCCATGAAGCCCACCGCTCTTATCTGTTTTACAAGCTCTTTCTCCATTTCAGCATAAAACGGATAATCATGACCGCCTTTTACCTGACTTGGTGTCATATAATCGCCAAACTGAGCCTTTAACACCTCATCATAATTCCCCGGTACCGGGATGCGCACATGCTCAAATGGCACATAACGCATCTCGTCAAACCATTCATTTTTTACACGGTATAAACGTGGCTTTGCCATCCACACATTCCAATTCGTAATAAACTCTGTGTCATCATCCTGATACAGGCTGCACAGTGCATCGATCAATCGCCACATCCAGTTTTTAAGATCATCTCTCTGAGGGATCTCCACATTACAAAGTTCGCCATATCCTTTTAAATATCCCTGTAATTGCCCGCTTTCCTGCAGACGATCCCATTCTCTTAATATTGCAATTCCCTGACGGATGACCTCCTTCTGCAGCTTTGCCGTTTCCAGATCTTCCGGCATGCGATCCATCGGAAAAATGTCAATCCCGACTCTCTGGTATGGGAAGCCATGAAATCTGCGCATATAGGAATTAAAATCCCACAGCGTTTCATCCGCGATCACACGCAGCTGCGGTACATACGCTGCATTTTGAAGTCTTTCAGAAGCTGCGTACATTCCCGCCACAACAAATCCATGTGGAAGCCCCTTTGGCAGAACGCGGATCAGTTCATTATAATCTTTTCGTCTCAGACAGATATCAATATCGTCATCCCATGGAATAAATCCCTTATGACGGATCGCTCCAAGTAAAGTTCCCCAGTCCGCATAATACTGTAAATGATGCTTTTCACAAACCTTACCCACAACTTCAAGTACTTCCATCTGCGCTGCCCATGCACGTTTCATCATCTCCGGCACTTCAAAGCCGCATCTGCATTCTTTTTTGAAAAAATCCTCTGGAAATTCCATGCTTTTCCTCTTTCTAGTCCACTACCTCAGGAAAATGATACTTCATAAAATTCTCTTTATTTTCGACCGCGCTCTCTTTCGGTCTGCCCAGATCTGCTCTGGCTCCTATTTTTACCTTTACCTCAAGGAATACAGGTCCCTCTATGCCCGCAATGTATTGCAGCTGCTTTTGCAGATCCTCTATATTGTCTACACTTGCCACATAGGAATACCCACATTCCCGTGCTGTCTTGTAAAAGTCGATCCCAACTGCTCCGGTTGGCATTCCTCCAACAGACTCATGCGCCTCGTTGTTCAGACAGATATGGATAAAGTTTTTCGGCTGCTGTTTCGCCAGAAATGCGAGTTCCCCCATGTGCATCAGCACCGCTCCATCTCCCTCGATACAGTATACCTTTTTATCTGTCCTGTTCTGTGCAATCCCATATGCGATCATACCGGCATGTCCCATTCCACCAACGGTCAGAAATGCCTGCTTGTGATGTCCCAGCTGCTTGTCGCACTGTTCATACACTTCTCTGGAAATTTTACCTGTCGTCGATACAATGACATCATTTGCATCAACCTCTTTTATGATCTCGGAAATCGCATCTTCCCTGCAAAGGGTATAATCATTCTGGTATGCGTTCTTTACCCCTGCTTCCAGTGCATCCCGCTTTACAATAATTGCAAACTGCTTATTTTCGGAAAGTGCTTCCTTGGCATTTTTAAAAATATTTTTTATTTCCTGCTCAGTCATTTCAGCCGAAAGTATCGCATTTGGTATGTCTAACACATCTAAAATACCTGTTGTGATCTCTCCCATAAACCGATGCTGCGGTTCATCTTTCTTTCCCGGTTCTCCACGCCATCCAACAACAAATAAAATCGGAATATCGTACACCGCTTTATTTGCAAGTGAGGTTACCGGATTTACAATATTTCCAATTCCGCTGTTCTGCATATATACGCATGCCGGTTTTCCGGTGGACAGATAATTTCCGATCGCAATACCAACCGCAGCTCCCTCATTTGCCGGAACAAAATGGTGAAATCCACATTCTCCTGCATTCAGATAGTAGCAAAGTGGTTGTAATGCCGAATCCGGTACTCCTGCTATCGTTTCTATTCCCAGAGATCTTATTTCCTCTACAAATGATTCTACTTTCATATTTTTATGGTCCTTTACTTTTTATTCAGCTGCGGAACAATGATATTATCGATAATATAGGCTGCGGTCTGATCGATTTCTTCAAATGCTACTGTCTTAGGCAGACGAACGTCAAACACATCTGCTACTTTCCGTACCAGATCATCTGTGTAGGTCAGGCTGCCATCTTCTACATTTTCAACACCGTCCAGAGCGATCGACTTGCGGTTTGCTTCCCTCATCTGCTCTAAGGTAAATACCGATTCATCAATGTATGCCTGTAACTTATCTCCCGTTGCATCGATTCTGACCGGATAACCACCGATTTCTCCAAATACACCCGGAGAGAATATTTTTCTGCTGTCGCTCTCTCTTACAGCATCGATAATGGAACAGATAATATCGTAATTGCTGGATGCGTTCATCATATTTCGTTTTTCGTCAGTCGGCATTGTTATTTTACACCGTGCAAAAATATCATTCTGATCGATATCCAGTTCTTTCCCCTGATAAAATACCTTTAACAGCTGTGGAACTTCCTCTGTCTGTCCCTCTTTACTGATCACGACATCATGGAAATGTGCTGTTGCAAACATCACATCCACATTCCAGAAGTCCGGGATCTCTTTGATCTCGGCAACTGCATATTTGATCCGCGGTACCAGATGGTTCATATTGCCGCTTCCGAAATCAGGATATGGCTGTCCTGCCGTTTTTAACCATGGAATTACGGCATCAGAATAAGATGTATTAATTACAATTCCGTTCAGATCAGCGATTTCACATGCTTTCATGATATTTTTGATATACTTGATCGCTAACGGAGACCAGATACCATACGCACGTAAATTTTTCCATGAAATACTGCCATACTTCAATCCTGAATACACACGGCTTGAATTGACAATAAAATCAGGTTGATACTTTTTGATACATTCTGCCACCTGTCCGACTTCATCAAAATCCACTCCGCTCTCAATGATGATCTGCGAGCGATTCACATGACGGATCAATGCACTGATGCGGACAATATTCGCATTGTTTTCCAGCTTCTCTGCATTTCTTCCGACCACGACAAGTTTCATTGATGCGTCGTTTCTACTGGTCAGAAAATCCAAAAGATAGGTTCCCACGCTTCCCAGTCCTAAGATCATCACGGTAATGTTATTGTCTTCAATATGTTTTTTTACAAGCTGTAATCTGGTTTCCAGATCCTTCATTTTCTTTCACCTCATCCTTGAATCTATCCTAAGCCGCCTTGTTATGCTCCGTTCCTTAGGCTTTTTATTATTTTACCGCAACCATACGGAGTACAACCGGGTCCGAATCCCCAAATGGTGCAAATCCGGTTTTTTCTTCTGCATAGATAACCTGAAAGCCGGTTTCGGTCAACTGCTGTGCTAATTCTTCCTTTTCGATGAATCTTCTGTTGTGTCCATTATAGAAGTATGTATTTTTTGCCACCAGAGTTCCTTTTCCAAACAACTCATCCTTTACGCATCTTACTTCTATGAAAAATTTTCCGCCTGGTTTTAATGCTTTATAAGCATTTTTTATACAACATTCCTGCTCTTCCTCTAAAATAGCATGGATGGTAAATCTGCTGTAGAGATAATCAAACTCTTCGCTTCTCTCTCCCAGATAGCTGACATAGTCTTTGTTTTCCACATTTATTTTTCCGGCATAAACCTGCGCAATATGCTCGGTTGCAACATCGGAAGCATCTACTGCATAGACCTGCATCCCGTTTTCCATGAAATAGATACTGTCCCGTCCGTTTCCACAACCCATATCTACAATTTTTTTGTCTGTTTCTACCTGCTCAAGTACCCATCTTGCAAATAATGACGGCTCATTCACTCCTTTATTTGCTGCATAAAATGTATCCCAGTATGATTTATCCATTGATCACAGTCCCTCCTGATTTAATTCTAGTTTAGATACTGGCGCATGTCCCACTCTCTTTTCTTCTGGTGGAAGTTTCATATAATCGCCATATACGTATGACAAACAATCGTCATAGGCCCTGGTTCCCCAGAATTCTTCTCCCTCAAAGACATATTTTTCACGATCTAACAGCCAGTCCCTTTTAAATCCGTATCTGGAATACAGACTGTTGACCTTTTTATTCTCCTCTTTTCCCGGTGCCGTAAACAGCAGACAGCGGACTCTGTCTGAAACCTTATTTCCCTTATGTACCATCACATTGCGCAACTTATATATGGTGCTTTTGGGAATTGGTGCCAATATTTTGTATACCAGACGTACCAGTGGATTTTTCTCGGTATTTTTTCCAACCTTTGCCCACAACATTTTTCTCAGTACAAAACCATATGCATCCTGCAAAATACGGAATGGTAAAAACCACGGCACATTATCCAGAGGAAAGATATCGATAAATACTCCATTTTTATATGGAATATGCTCCTGTCCGCAACGGACATAAGTTGTATTCAAATTGCGCAGCTTGGAATATCCCCAGAGGTAATATTCATCGGAACATTCATCCTGAAGGAAATATTTTGGGGGCAGTTCTTTTTTGCATGCCTCGCGAAATCTTCTATAATCTTTACGTAGCATTAAAATATCCACATCATCATCCCATGGGATAAATCCCTTATGCCTTACTGCACCAAGCATGGTTCCATATCCCAACACATATTTGATATGGTTTTCTTCACAAATCCGATGTACTTCCCTTAGCATTTCCAACTGGATTTTTCTGATCCGCTCCCGCTGTTCTTCTGTAATCTTGATTTCTTCCATATTATCTGTTCGCTCCTGTCATTACTTTTTTGCATATCTCGCGATGAACTTTTTCACCACAGGTTCCATCGGTATTTGCCATTGAACTTCTTGCATATTCCATTCGTTCCTGCTGCTTTGGATCAATGCCAGCCAATACCATATTTAAAAAATCAGAAAGATTCTCTCCATCTTCTCTGAAATAGTTTGAAAAATAATCACAAAAAACACAATCCTTACGATTTTCGCTTTTCCCGGTCAGTAAATAGGACGGTTTGCCGGTGAAATTATACTGCATTACCAGTGAGCTGTAATCGCTGATCATGGCATCCGATGCTTTCATTGCCGCTTCCGCCGTATCACTGTCATCGATCATGGCATTTGGTGCTTTCCGGATGCGCTCCAACAGCGTGTCATATTCCGCCTGCTTTTGTAACATTGATCTCATCGTATCAAGTAACAGCGGGTGCGGACGCCAGATCAATGCCAGCCTGTTATCCTGCAAGATCGGTTCGATCAGTTTCTGGATCTGTTCCAGCCAGCTGGCATTTGTCAGGCAGGTGGTAATACTCGTATTTAACAGGATCACTTTGCGATTTTCTGTCACTAGCTTCCACTCATCTATTTTGGAAAACTGTTTTTCCCCGATCTTATAGACAGCATCTACCTTAGGGCTTCCTAATACCAGCAGTCTTCTTTCCGGGTAACCGCAAAATGCGTACGCATTTTTCAGATTTTCACTCTGCAGGATAAGGTAATCACTGTATACTGCTCCCATATTGGCACAGACCGGTAACATATTTTCGTATTTTTCACAAAACCCTGAAATATAATACGGTACATATACCAAGATACCTCCGCCTTTTTTCAGTTCTGTGGAAAAGAAACGCGGATGCACCATCGTTACTTTATTGTACTGGTCATAGGGATTGTGGATATACATAACATCCGGCATTTCCTGTTCCAAAAAATAGGTCTGATAATCTATGATCGGAACTTTTTTAGCAAACGCCGCTCCCTCATAATGTTCTTTTTCAATCTCCCCATCTGTGTTTTTGGAATAGTATGGTATCGGTATGACCTGACATTCACAGCTTTCATCCCGGTCTGCAGCTTCCCATATGCTCTCCAGAGAATCCCACATCGAAATTTTATACGGGAAAAAGGCAACTTTTATCTTCTTCGAACTTTCCTCTTTGTTCATCTGTCTTACCCTTACAACTGTTCTTCGTATTTTAAATAATCTGCTTTCGTATTGCAGTTTTCCCATGTTTTAAGAGGAAGCAGCTCTCTTTCCTCCTCACTGATCTGATGGAAATATTCCTCAATAAACTTAAGATTTGTTCCCTGCCACATCGTCTCCGGGCTGTCTGATACCAGCTGCTTCACAACGTCTGTATCAGCAAATTTCCAGATCTGTCCGGAATTATAAATTGCCAGAAATGGCTCTGTGATCTCCACCGATCCATGCTTGGTGCTAAATTTATATTTCAGTTCATGCGCCTCGTTTATGTATGCGATCACTGCTTTGTTGCTGTAGATCGTTTTATTGTTATAGGTAGCAACACTCCGCGTTGATCTTTTTACATCATCCAGGGATGCCTCATCAAAAAACAGATCGCCCTCGATCAGGGTAATTTCTGAACTGTTATCCTGCAGACATTGTTCCAGCCCCAGCTTTAATGTATAACCGGTTCCAAATTCCTGATAGTTTGGATTGTATACCATCTGGATTTGAAATGGAAAATCCTCCTTACAGGCAGATACATATTCAACCAGTTTCTCGTACTGGTATCCTCCTACCAGTACTACCCGGTCAAACCCTTTGCATTTTCTTAAGATGGAATATAACAGTGTCTTACGGACATCACCCTCTGTGTAAATCCCTTTCAACACCGGTTCTGCCATATCCTGATTAAATCGGCTCGACATGCCCGCAACTGCAACTATAACCGTTTTCATTTACTTTCCTTCCACCTGTCTTCTGTAATCTACACACATTTTGATGCCCTGTTCCAACGTGATCGTCGGTTTCCATCCCGTACGCGCCTTTATCTTTGCAGCAGATAATACACGTCTCTGCGGATCGGATTCACGATATCCTTCAAAAATAATTTCCGGTTTTTCAATCCCGATCGCTTTCGCACATACATCTACCAGTTCGATCATGGAAACTTCCTGCTCCGTTGCCACATTATAAACAGTTCCGTCCAGAGCCGCATCTGTGTCTGCAACGGCAAGCACTGCTGCACAGCTGTCAATATTATGAAGGAAAGTTCTTTTATTTACTTTGGAATTTTCTAACAGAGTTACTTTTCCATCTTCCATCAGACTGGTAATGACATGCGGGATCACATGTTTTGCCAGCAGCTCATTTTTACTGTAAACATTGGCAAAACGAAGGGAACATCCCTTTATCATTCCACGCTCTACCGCATCTTTCATAAAAAATTCTGTCAGAAGCTTTCCGGTTGCGTAACTGGTCCTCTGGCTGTGTTCTGCTGTTGCCAGAAGCAGGAAATCATCCTCTTTTACGCCGCCCTCTTTCCAGGATGCCATCGAATAAACCTCTGATGTGGAACAGTTGATATAACTGTCTGCCCCGACACGGATCGCCTGCTCCAAAAACTTTTTCATTCCGATCACATTCGTCTCAAATGTCCGGTCAACATGATAAAAATGTTCGGTATGTACGACTGCTGCACAGTTGATGTAGATCACCTTTTCATACTCTGCTTTTCTTGCGGTTACCTTTTCTTCCAGTTCTTTCATCTGTGCATCGTTATTAATATCGCCTTCAAAAAATTCCAGGTGTTCCGAATCGATCACATCCTTAATCGTTTCTGTGGATGATGCAAAAAAATTATCAAAACCGATCACATCATCGCCCCGTTTTACGATCTGGCGTGCAAGCTCGTTGCCTGTCATTCCTGTCATTCCACTTATTACATATAATTTCTTCATACGCTGCCTTCTCTCATTACTGTAACTTTATTCTACCGGAACCAAAGATAAAATGTCTTTGATCGACATGCAGTCCTGACTTGCCTCATAGCATCTCTCATTTTCCAGAACAGAGGTGACTACTTTTTGCATTGCCGGAAATGCTGCCCGTAACATATGGTTTGCATAAATAACCACATTTATCTTGTGCTCCTTAAATTCGCTCTCTCTTACCTGATTGTATGTCGTCGGTACCACAACGATCGCTGTATCTTTATCCGTTTCTCTGAAGCGGTCTGCAAATTCGAAGATCTCATCCGGAGTCTTTGCACGGGAATGGATCATAATACCATCCGCGCCTGCTTCCACATATGCTTTTGCACGCTCTAACGCATCGTCTACTCCCTGATCCAGTATCAGGCTTTCGATTCTGGCGATCAGCATAAACGCACTTGATCCGATCGCCTTTTTGCCTTCTCTGATCTTCTCACAGAAATGTTCGATGCTGTCCTGATGCTGTTCCACATCATTGCCCAACAGGGAGTTTCTCTTTAATCCGATCTTGTCCTCAATAATTACTGCGGAAACACCCATACGCTCCAGTGTCTTGATGTTGTAGACAAAATGTTCTACCAGTCCGCCCGTATCCGCATCGAAAATGATCGGTTTTGTTGTTACTTCCATGATATCATTTACGGAATTAAGTCTGGATGTCAGATCGACCAGTTCAATGTCAGGTTTTCCCTTTGCAGTAGAATCGCAGAGGCTTGAAATCCAGATGCCGTCGAACTGTCTTCTTTCTCCATCCTTTTCAATACTTGTTTTTTCAACGAGCAGCGCGCTCAATCCGTCATATGCGACCATGACTTTAAACACTTCTCCGGAGCAGATCTTCCGGCGCAATACCTGTCTTCTTACCTCTGGAAGTCCACGGCTCTCACTCATCGCATTTTCAAACAGATGCAGATTTGAGCTTTTATAATATGGGATTTCAATCAGTTCGCCACCCCACTCAGCTAACACCTCAATAACACGATCTCTGACCGCTTTCTGATATCCATCGGTCCAGTTATCTCCGTGGATTACGATATCCGGCTTTAATTCCCGAATGGTCTCATCATAATAGATATCATTCTGGACAACGACCTTTGATACACCTTTGATATTCTGAATGATCCTCATACGTTCTTCCAACGGAAGTATCGGATATTTCTCATACATTGCAACATACTTGTCACTTAAAACCCCGACGGTTACCTCGCCAAGCTCCGCTGCTTTTTCTATTACATTGATATGTCCTGTCTGAATAATATCAGTAGACATGCACAAATACACTTTTTTCATTTCTATACACCTATCCTTAGTCTCTCTTTGTAAAAAGAATCCACTTCATCCGAAAATGCCGCTATCTCATGCTCTATGTCATAGGAAACTGCTTTCATCTGAACGCTCATCGTCTCCGGTTCCAATATGGCATACTGTGCATTTGCATTATGATTACGTGGCTGTCCAACAGAACCCGGATTAAGGAACACGGTTTTTTTCCGGTTCCGGTATTCCTTACATTCTGCCGGATAAAAATGTTCAAAATAATGCGGGATATGGGAATGTCCGGAAAAGACATAATCGTATTTTTTATACGTTTCCTGATCCTCCCCATGAGAAATGCTCTTCCAGAAGAAATCAACAGCCGAACCATGGACTGCCAGACATTTTTTCCCTGCCAGCTCAAATTCCATGTGGCCGCTCTTGTCCATCTCGTTTTCCAGATACTGCATGGTCTGCGTTGTCAGCATCTTTCTGGTATGTGCTGCACACTTTTTCCCACGTTCGCTGGAAAATCTCGAATCGTCTCCATCCACGACTGCCTTTTCATGATTTCCCCAGATATTTACCAGGATCTTGTGTTTTGGCAGGTTCTTTAACTTTTCCACCACTTCATTGGAATGTGGTCCATAGTCGATCAAATCGCCTAACAACACAATACCTTCAAATTCCTCTATTTTTTCTGTTTCCCAGATTTTATTTAATGCAGACAAATTTCCATGAATGTCTGACATGATCAAGATTCTACTCATATTTTATCCAATACAAAAAGAGTTCACGAAAAGTATTAACATTTACCATGAACTCTTTCCCTTTAACCGATTACTTCTCTGGCTGCTGCTCCGAGCTTCTCCAGCTCCGGCTCTAACGCACGGAACGCATCTGCCATTTTTGCGTCATCTTTTCCTTTTACTGCCTCCCCCAATGCGATCACTTTCTCATTGAAAGCCTCTTTGACGATTCTCTCTTTTCCTTCGTTGATCACATCCAGCGTTGCGTTCAATACCTGGATTTCCCAGTTTATCGCATTGAGAATACTATCCAGAAACTTATCCGTATCATCCAGTCTCTGTCCGGATAATTCTTTAATCAAAATTCCTACATTTTTAACAACTTTGTCATTATAGGAAACAAGTGTCTCTAACGCCTCCAGCTTTTCTGTTCTGCTATCCTCCATGATTGCCACCTGACCTTGCGGTCATTCCTTTCGTAAAGTATTTATAAATCTATATTTATTTATCGGCTTTTTCTTCAAATACCTTAATACAACTTTATTCGTGTCCCGCCAGAATACATTCGATCACTTCGCGGACTGCGCCGCTTCCTCCTTGGCGTTTCGTTACATAATCAACGATCGCTTTTACCTCGTCCATCGCTCCCGGCACACTGGCAGAAAATCCTACCGCCTCTAAAAGCTCTTTGTCATTGATGTCATCGCCCACATATGCCACTTCCTGTAACGAAATTCCATACTGTCCGCACAGTTCCTTTACTACGGCCAACTTGTCTTTTATTCCCATTTTAAGGATATCCAGATGCAGTTTTTCTGCACGTCTTGCGACCAGTTTCGTATTCTCTCCGGTCACGATCCCGCAAAGGATGCCTTTTTCACGCATCAGACGCATCCCAAGACCGTCCAGCGTCGAAAACTTCTTTAACTCATCCCCGTTTTCCGAATAATACATTCCGCCATCCGTCAGACAGCCATCACAGTCTGTCAGAAACATCTTAATTGTTTTTTTTGCGTCCTGACCGGTTTTTTCCTGTGCCACACGTAAACGCCGTTCCAGCATTTTTTCAATGATCTGCCAGTCAGATGGTTCATCGATCTCAAAAAAGGTGTCCTCACTCATCTCCACTGCCTTGACTTTGCCGGAAATACGGTTTCCTGTCTCACACAAACGCTCTTTGGATGTGATATAAAATGCCCCGTTTTCGACACAGTATCCGTCAAATTCCTGTCGTCTCGGACGATGGAAATAATCATAATTTAATGCCTGTGCCGTTCCATCTTCTGCCACATTCCAGTTAAACCGTTTCTGCCGTACCACAGAGAGCACACTGTCGGTGTCCTCTTCTTCATATAATGCAAATCCCCGGTCCAAATCCTCTGCGGTCAGAAGTGGCGATGTTGCCTGGATCAGCACAATATGGTCAAACGCATGCTCATTCGCAAACTCCAGCATTGCAAATTCTGTCGATGCCGTGTCCGAAGCAGACTCCGCGCTTCGTCCGATCACTTCCAGTTTCTGAAATGCTTCATTTTCCTCCTGCTGCTTTACCTCAAGCAGTGTCTCCCGGATCTTCTCACTGTCCGTTGCCACATATACTTTGTCGATCTTTGCACAGCCGCAGGCTGCCGCTACCGTCCAATATACCAGTGGCTTTCCACACATTGGTTTGATGTTTTTAAGCGGGATCGATTTGCTTCCTCCCCGCACTGGAATAAATGCTACATTCATCTCTTGTCTCCATTTCATCGTTATCTTTTACAGTCTTTTTGCAAGTGCCCTTTGTAACTTCTCATTGTCCTCGCGATCTCTTATCGCGATCCGGATATACTGCTTTCCATTGTCAATCTTTCCGCTCAGATCTTTGATCAGGATATTATCTTTTAACAGTTCTGCTGCCAGTGCCTCACTACGCTTTCCATTTGTCAGCTCACACATAAAATAATTTGCTGCGGACGGATATACCTTAAGTCCTTTTATCTTGCAAAGTTCCTGATAAAAGAGAGCCCGCTCTTCTCTCAGCCAGACCAGTGACTGTTTATAATCGGCTTTATATTTATCCAGTATCTGCATGAAAAATTCTCCAAGTGAATTAATATTCCATATCGCCACTTTTTTCTTTAGTACCGCGATCATCTTTTCATCATAACTTGCCAGGATACCCAGCCGCAGTCCGGGCACTCCATAGGATTTGGAAATGCTCTTGACCAGATACAGCTTCGGATATTTTTTCATCATGCGTTCTGACAGCATGGATGCACTGGTATCGTCCGCAAAATCAAGAAAACTCTCGTCTAAGATCAATGCGGTTCCATTTGACTTACACCAGTCTAAAAGTTTCCTGATCTCTTTTTTATCCAGATAATGTCCCGATGGGTTATCCGGATTGATCAAAACCATTGAACTGACCGGATGCTCTGTAAAATAGCTGCACAGGCTGTCTACATCATAAGAAAAATCATGTTCTCTGCTGTCATATACCACATATCTGCCATTGCAGCGATGTGGGTATTCCTCAAATGTCGGGCTGATCACACCCACAGTTCCCTCTAACTCAGTCAAAAGTTCCTTGATCAGCTCTGCCGCCCCATTTCCGATCACGATATGCTCTTCCGATACGGAAAAACTCTTTGCAGCCAGAAGGCTGTTGACCCGCATACCGGATGGGTACTGTCTTACCAGCACATCAAAATTTGACTTCATCTCATTCATCATGCGCTCGGTCGGAAAATACGGGTTTACCAGATAACAATAGTCCTTCAGATGAGGGAAACGCCAGAATCCACCGTACCGTGAGGTTAATGTATGATAACGTTCTACATCATCCTCAAGGAATAAAAGTTCTGCGATGTCCAGATCCTGAATATCGTCTATCTCATACCACTGTTCGCCGTGCAGACGTTTTGCCTTCAAGGTGTTTTTATCCAGAGTCAGGATCAGCTTGATCACCGTCTCATAGTATTCGTTGTTTCCCATTACCTTGGCATATGCCTCCAGAAACGGGACATAGACATTTCTGGAAAAATCCGCGCTGAGTTTATAGATGTTAACAGTCTTATAATAATGCGCTTTCTCCGAGTATTTTAGCAGCTTGCCTGGAATGAAATCCAGAATATTGTCTTCCTCATCTACCACAACACAGGTTCCGTCCATCCAGTTCTCAAACTTATCCACAAGGACCAGCGTGTCCCTTTCATCCTCAAGCAGCAGATCAATCACACTCTCCTCAAAGATCAGATCAGACTCCAGTAAAAGTGTGTCTTCGCATCCAAGCTGTTCCTTCGCCAGAGCCAGTGAAAAAATATTATTTGTCTTGTCGTACACATCATTGATGATAAATTCGATTGGTGTACTGATATCCAGTTTGTTTACGAATGTCATCAGATTTTCATACTGGTATCCGACCACCATAATGATCCTTGATAATCCCTTTTTATCAAGGATACGCAAAACACGCTCCACCAGTCTTACCCCACCAACTTCTACCATACACTTTGTATTTTCTCTGGTTAATTGCCCCAAACGTTTTCCCATTCCTGCTGCCAGAATAATCGCCTGCATCTTTTTTCCTCCGCTCCTGAACGTATCGCCGTTCTGTTGATTCTTTTTTACAAAAATTATATATATGTTTCGTCTATTTTGCCGATATATTTATTATATCTTATATTATCACAATTTGAGGAGTAATGCATATGAATTTTCCTGCTGAATTTTTTCAAGATGAATATCGCTGCGATTTTCTTGTTCCAGAGTTGATGAAACGCGCCTGGGCGACAGAAATCGAGATTTTGGAAGTCGTGACACAGATCTGTGAGAAATACAACCTGCAATACTTTGCTTATTATGGTACACTGCTCGGTGCTGTCCGACATCAGGGTTTTGTTCCATGGGATGATGACATTGATATCTGCTTAAAACGAAGTGACTATAATACTCTGGTTTCCGTTCTGCCCGATGAATTACCGGAAGGCTTTATCACAGACGGACTGCACGCTGCTGATGCCACACGCAGATTACAGACCAGCATCATTCACACAGCAGTAAAAACAGATCCATCCTACTGGTCTCTTCCAGATTACATCAGACGATTTCATGGTTTTCCGTTCCGCGGAACAAGCATTGATATTTTTCCTCTTGATTATATTCCAAGAGATCCGGATACCTTTCTTCTGGAAAAACTTCTACTCGGACGCATTTTCGTACTTTTGCGTGATTTTGATACCTTACCGGAAGATACAAAAGAAGCCCGGATTGTGGAACTGGAAGAACTCACTGCGACAAAGCTGCCGCGAAACGAGACGACCAAATGGTCTTTATTTCATCTTCTTGAGGCGATTGCTTCCATGTTTGACGAAAGTGAATGTGACGAACTGGATCTATGTTTCCGTATTCCCTATGAAAACAAAGATCCTCTGAAAAAAGAATGGTATAATGAAACGATCTACCTTCCTTTTGAAGGTTTCCAGATCGCCGCTCCAAAACATTACCATGAAATATTGACTACCTACTATGGAGACTATCAGGTACCGGTCAAATTTACACAGTCACACGAATATCCATTTTATAAAAAAAGTGAACAGGAACTGACTGCCATTCTGACGCAAAAAGGCTTTCAGGGTAGTATCTGTGATTTTATCCACAATATTGATTCCTTTCACATTCTTGAATCCAAATAATTTTGAAAAGAGGACATCCCACCCATGAAGCAAAAACTTGAACAGGCAATCTTACAGCAGGACATTCCAGAGATCGAAGCCTGCCTGACACGTTATGAAGCCTGCAATCCCACCGACTTTGATCTTTTTTCTTACAAAATCTCACTGGCTCTGCTAAAAGAAGACTTCCAGGCAGCCTACGATCTTGCAAAAACGGCAATTACCCTCAATCCATTTGATGTAGAAGCCAATTATAATTTCATGGTCTGTGCCAGATCACTTGGGAAATACGCCGTCGCTTATCAGTCGTTCCTGATGATCCAGTTTGTGCAGATGCGATATCGGATAACAGTTATCAACGATGAGACACTGGCTGTATGGGAACAGGAATTTCAAATACTTGCTGCAGAAGACACTGACTTGGAGAACGAATTTTCCCGTATTGAGCAAAACCACCGCTATGCCATACTGGACCCTTTTAAGAATTATCAGGAAAGTCTGTGTGGAAAAATACTTACCTGTTATAATGGGCAACAATATTATATTGGGCTTGCTGACAACTGGTACGAATCATACTTTAACTTTTCGTTTATCAAGGATCCAATTCATGCCAAATGTGAATTATTCCCAATTGCCGATATCAGCACAAAATATGACATTCCTGCTGACCTCGGCAAGGTACTGGTTCCCATCTGCCTAAATTATGATCTCACACAGAAAAATTCCAATTACATTACTGATGCTGCAAAAGATCCAACAAAATTCTACCGGGAATCAGCACGAGAAAAATACTGCTATCTCCCTGTAGAAAATGGTACTGCACTGCGAACGGCTTATCCCACTGTTTTTGGCACCCCAATTCCATTGACGCACCCCGATGCAAACGGTCGAAAAAAACTGGTATTAAGCATTTTTATCGATAGTTTTAATTATTATCTGGTCAAAGATCTCGGTCTTGAAACACTAATGCCGGAAACTTTCCGATATTTTTCCAAAGGCATTATCTGTAATAATTATTACTCTGGTTCCGAATGGACTCTGCCGTCCATTGCGACCTACTGGACCGGAAAACATTCCAGTCATCACATGAACCTTATGGAGGACTACCGCTTTGACTTTATGAAAGACTCCAAAGTCCTGTCAGAATATTTTCACGATGCCGGATATGTGACCGCAAAGATCGGTGGAAACGATGCAGTTACTCCATGGCAGGGATACATCCGCGGGATTGACCGCTTTACCTATCAGTATTCCTCCCAGGCATACCGCACCAAAGAAGTTATCAGTGACGTCATCCAACAGATCGAAACCTTTAAGGATGCCTGTCAGTATATCTGGTTTGACTTCCTTGATCTGCACGATATTGCCGGGGGATTTATGTGTTCTCTTCCGGTGCAGTCCAGATTGCCACTGGCTGCACGACATATTGACAATGACATCACAACGACGGTAAAACAGTCATTCAGCCCTAACCGCCGGGAAATTTATATCCAGCAGTTACGCGAGTTAGATTTTTATCTTGGCATCCTGTATCAGTATCTGGAACGCAATTATAAAGATGAAGAGATCATCGTCTCACTGTTTTCCGACCACGGAACCGCTTTCATGGTGGAAGATGGGAAACCTTTCCTTTCCGAGCAGCGTGTCAATGTGCCATTTATGCTGCGTTGTAGCAATCTTTCTCCTCGGGTTTCGGATGAGCTGATAGAAACTGCCGATTATACTGCTATTCTGTGTAAACTAGCCGGTATTCCATATCACTTTGAGGGAACCGATGCCAATCTGCCCCTTACATTTGGTGGCAAACAGGAACGCGACTATACGTTTTCCCAGAACATTTTCCCGGGTGACCCTTACCGTGCCGCTTTACATGGAAAGGATTTTCATTTTTATATGGACTCCACCATTCCGGTATCGCCTGACCTTCGCATTGATCTGACCGGCCGGAAATGTCTTCTTACCGATACTAAGGGACACCCCGTTCAGGATGAAGTCCTCATGAAAAAATATGAAGCCATTATAAAAAAAGAGATTGCTCATCTTTTGATCTATCCTCTCGCAGGTAATTGATAATAATCATAGACTTTGGCTCGTTGCTCGCGTAAATAACACAAAATGGAGGGAAACATATTCGTTCCCCTCCATTCTATTGCCGTAAACATTTTCTATTCTTTTGCCAGTCTTGCATCCACAACAGCCTGCTGCTTCTTGTAAAATGGATAGTTATGACCATCTGTCCATTGCGTTGGTTTCTCGTAATCTCCATACATATTTCTTAGTACCGCGTCATACTCCTTTGGCACTGGAATTTCACTTGTCTCAAACGGTAATCGGATACTTTCACTATACCACTCCTGTTTATAGCGACGGCTCGATCTATTTAAATAATAAATCAGTTCTGCATAGTCTCCTCCGTCATCGTTATACATCTGCAGCACTCCATCTGCCACACGCAGTAGCTGATGCCATATCTTTTTCGTGCGGTCAATAGTTACTCCACACATATCTTCTATTATTCTTATCGTTTCCTCTGTTTCATCTTTTGAATAAATCGCTTTTATTAACATGCGAAGCATACTGCACTGTATATCTTCTTCATCTTTATCTACAGGCAGCTTATCCAATGGGAAAATATCCACTCCTACCGCATAAGGACATCCATGCCAGCGTTCCAGATACTCCTTAGTATAATTCACATAGTTTGAATTGACAACTCGCGCAAATATCTCGTTGTACTCTTCGTTCGCATAAATACTAAGCAAAAAGCATCCATCCGGACGTTCTCCATTAAAGATTCGTAAAAACCGGTTATAGTCATCTCTTTTCATTACAATATCAATGTCATCGTCCCACGGAATAAAGCCTTTGTGCCGGATTGTTCCAAGCAAAGTTCCCCAGTCGGCAAAATACTGTATGTCATATTCTTTACAAATCCGATCTATGATTTCAAGCACCTCTATTTGTGCTGCCCATGCTCGTTTCATCATTTCTTCTATGTAAAATCCTTCTCTTTCTTCTCCCCTAAAATAGAATTCTGGAAATTCTGCCATATGCCTGACTCCTTACCTTTCCGTGTATTCGCGAAAATGATGCTTATAAGTTATCTTTTATAATATCGGCATTTCAGGAACAAATATTAGTCTGTCAACAGATTTTTTCGCACATATATACCTGCAATTCCATACCGCTTTTCATTGCGAATCTTTTTAAAATCTTTTATACTATTAGCAGATAACACATCGGAGGTCATACACTATGCAAACACCAAAAGAAGAGATGATGCAGCTCATCTCCACCTGCATTGAAAATCAGGATTTTCAGACAGCCCGCGAATGTCTGAAAATTTACAGTAACTCTTTCGGAGCGGATGAATTCTTTGATTCCTGCACACTGTCACTCCTTAATGATAACGGACCCAGAGTTTCTCTTATCTGCCTTGATGTCAGTGCCTCTACGTTAGAGGATTATCTTGCAGTCGAGCCCTATAAGAATCTTGAAATCATCGACTTTGTCGGCAAAGATTATATCAATGACCTCACGACTTACCTTAAAACATGTAGCAGCAAATATTTATGCTTTCTGGAAGAGAACCAACGCTATGAGGCATCAAGGATCGCATCCATGGTCCGTCATCTCGAGCAGATACCGACATTGAATGCCGTTGTCTGCACGCGTAACCACATAGATAGCGATGGCGAGATCATTGCACATCCTGATTACGCTTATGAAGATACTCTCGAGAATAAAATTCTTGATGGAAAGCTTCTTTTGGAATATTCCATCCATGCAAATGTCAATCTGTATGGCACCCCGTCAACACTGGTATTATCTGTCGCATATGCACAGGGACTCCTTTTGTCTGACGCTCATGTAACACCTGATATCTGTGCCATGTCACTTCTGTACCAATTATTACTTCCGGCATGTATCGGCTATCTGCACACACCTTACGTTTCGACATTTTTGGAAAATTATCGTGATACCTCTGAAACACAGCTTCACTACGAAGCGTACATCCGTTTTCTGTCTGACAACGGACAACTTTCCTGCAATACGCCGGCACATGTATCTACCACATCTCCTGCTCCTCTGAAAGAGCCTCTTGCCCGTGACATTACATTTATCTCCGGAACATGCGGTGGAGAGTTTTTCAATATTAAGCCCATTGCAGAGGAAGCCAGCCGCCGTGGTTTTCATGTGCATTTTACAGAAGACCGATACGCAAAAGCAGAGATCGGTATCTACTCCCAGCATATCTGCCATCCTGAAAATTCAAAGTTTTCTGTTATTCTGCTACACGATATGGCACAGGGTAGTGACTCTTGGCCAAATCTCTGGGAAGTAGAACGGTGGAATAATTTTGACATTGGAATTCTTCCAGGCAGATCCTGGGCAGAACGCTGGACAGATTGCAGCTGTTTCTACTATACGCATCCCCGCAGTGGTGTCTATGAACTGGGCTATCCAATGAGTGATACCATACATGGCGAAGAATTGCAGAAACGCGCATCTGAACTTCGCCGTGAACTTGGACTAAAATATGACTACACAATCCTCTATGCCCCTTCCTGGGAAAATGACGGCAAGGAAGATGATTTCATACAGGCATTATCCTCTCTGAAAGTCAACCTGATCATCAAACAGGCATGCTGGAATTTTCTTCCCGAGATCCAGGCAAATGTCGAGGAAATGCGTAAACTGCACGAACATCATTATGACAATGTCTATTATATCGAGCAGGAAGAGAGCATCATGAACGCGATCGCTCTCTGTGATCTTCTGGTCTCTGAGGAGTCAAGTGTCATGGCAGAGGCAATCCTTCTTAACAAGCCAAGCATCGCTGTAACTGACTGGTTGATCCCTGATAAAACTCCAAGCCGCAAAGCAAGCGTTCCTATGGACTATGTTATCAAATGTCATAAGGCCGAACTCCGTGACACCGTAGACGCTGTTATCTCACATGAAATCCCATGTGAGGAATACATAAAACGTGGCTGGCGCACTTTCAGTAATGCCGGGAACTGTTGCAAGGATATCGTCGATGCCATTGAATATTTTACACAGGGAGCCGATTTCGTTTCAACCGGGGACGTTCCCGACTTTCTGTCCAAGCAGGTAACTGCTTCCCGCTACACCCGCTGTACTATGTGGAATTAAACGGACGGCTGGGTTTTCGGGAAATATTGACCACCTAAAAAATTAGTAAAGATAATTGGAGAATTGATCATGAAATTACTCTTCCTTGATTCACCTTCTTTCGGGAAATTGGATCTGATTGATGCTTTTGAGCAACTGGGATTTACAGTTCAGCTTTTTAACCATGAAAAACTGCACGAATATTGTTGTAAAGAATTTGATGACGCTTTCGACAACTTTGTCGCACAGGACTGCTATGACTTTGTTTTCTCGCTCAACTACTATCCATCCATTTCAAACGGATGTAACCGCAATCACTTAAAATATCTGTCTTTTGTATATGACAGTCCGTTGGTTTCCCTGTATTCGTACACGCTGATCAACCCATGTAACTATATCTTTCTCTTTGACAAAGCTCTTTACCTTGATTTTGCCAAAGAGGGGATCACTACCATATATTATCTGCCTCTGTGTGCAAACACTGCACGTCTGGGTGCCATGCAGCTTCCTTCTGACAAGCGTTCTATTTTATCCAGTGATGTCTCTTTTGTCGGCGCACTCTATAATGAGTCCCATAACTTTTTAGACCGCATGACAGATCTGGATGACTACACCAAAGGCTACATCAATGCCATTATGGATGCCCAGATGAAGGTAAATGGCTATTTCTTTATTGAAGAGCTCTTAACCCCTGACATTATCGCCTCCATGAAAAAATCTCTGGAATACCATACGCAGCCGGGCGGCACCGAATCGGATGCCTATGTCTATGCCAATTATTTTCTAGCGCGAAAGATCACGTCGATCGAGCGGCAGAACCTGTTAAAAGCCGTGTCCGAGCGTTTTGACACCAAATTATACACACATAATCCAACCCCGGCACTTCCTTCCATCCAGAATATGGGAGCTGTCGATTATTATGATGTGATGCCGCATGTATTCAAAAACAGCAAGATCAACCTCAACATTACGCTTCGCAGCATCCGTTCCGGTATGCCGCTGCGCGCATGGGACATCCTCGGAGCCGGAGGATTTTTGCTGAGCAATTATCAGGAAGATTTCTTTGATTTCTTTGTGCCGGGTGAGGACTTTGATTTCTTCGACGGAACAGAAGACCTTTTAACCAAGATCGAATATTACCTGTCACATGAAAAGGAACGGAAAGACATTGCCGAAAATGGCTTTTGCAAAGTCGCCAAACAACACACTTACCTGCACCGGGTACGCACCATGCTCGAAACCGCAGGACTTTAAAACACCGATATTTTTGATAAAGGATAGATTTTATGACTGAGCATGACCTGCACATTACCATTTGCAATCCAACTTATAACGAGTCCGTGTCTTTGCAATTTTTAGACATCCTTCTGGACGAAACGCTGCTTTATGACAGCACGATCTATGTCCCAACGGCATGTTTTGAAACAGTAAGCACCCGAAATCACCGCCTGCCGTGCAAGCAGGTCTATGAATTGCTGCTGCGCCTTGCCACAGAGTATCCGGTCATTCTTACTGCGGATGCACCGGCTGACCTGGAGCAATACAGTGTACTTTCTTCCTCACCCGAACCAGTCACGTTTGATTCCTTAAAAGCGGATTGTTATATCGTCTCCCGCTACAAACAGCTCCTGCAGCAACAGGACTATTTTGATGCGGCTGTCAGCAGCCTGTTAGAGCTTGCCCAGTCCATCCAGAAGCAGGAAGAACTGGTCTCGTATCTTTCGGATATGCTGTCTGAAGCACCTGCCTACCAGTACCTCTATGCCGGAAGCCAGCCGTTTTTAATCTACACCGGAGACAGTGTCTGCTACCAGATCCTGACCGTATTTGCCAGACAGTTTGGCGCGGCGCTTCACAGGCTTGGCTATCTCGTAGAATATTTTGATCTGTCCTCCGAAGATTTTACCGAATCCTACCGCCTCATCGGCAGACACTATCAGGCGATCATCGGCGTCCAGAGCTATATGTTTTCCGTGAAACTGAATCACGGCATGGGATTTTTACATGACAAAATTGGGGGGTCAAAATATAATTTCCTTTTTGACCACCCGTCCAGATTCGAAAATCATCTGAAAGATGTTCCAAGCCAGCTTACGCTCCTGACCGTAGACCGCAATTACGCTGCCTACGCCAGAAAGACTTACCCGGTCGATGCCATCTTTTTTCCACCGGGAGGCATACGCACCTCGTTTGAACCACAGGAACGTATTTATGATGTGACCTTTATCGGAAGCTACTTTGATAATTTTTCTTTTGTGCTGGAGCTTTTTTCTGAATTTGACCGGAAAGAACGTTTCCTCGCCAACCGTTTCTGGCTCATCATGAAAAAAAATCCATCCCTGCCGGCAGAACATGCGCTGTCTCTGGCACTGGACCACTATCACATGCAGCTTTCCTGGAATGAATTTGCAGAACTTTTCCACAAGTTCCGGGATCTTCCGGTCTATCTGTCCACCTATTACCGCATGAAGGTGTTGAAAACTCTTCTGGATGCCGGTATTCCGGTGCATGTATTTGGTACAAGCTGGAGCACCTGCCCGCTCCGTGAAAATCCAAATTTTCTCTGGCATAACAAAGACCTCTCCACGAGCGAATGTCTTTCTATCTGGCAACAGTCTAAGATCGCGCTAAACACGATGACCTGGCACAAAGATGCCATTACCGAACGTATTTTAAATGCCATGCTTCAAAAAGCGGCAGTCCTCACAGAGCGCAATCCTTATATGGAAGAACATTTTTCCGACGGAAAGGATGTGCTGCTCTATGACTTAGATCAGCTTTCTGCCCTGCCAGAACTTGTGCGTTCTGCGCTCTCTGACCCGGCACAGCTTTCCCGGATCGCACAAAACGGCTATCAAAATGCCCTTACAGACCATACCTGGGACAGCCGGGCAAAAGAATTTATACATATTTTAGAGAAATCCAGTGCACAAAAAAATGAGGGGTAAATCCCTCATTTTTCTTTTACTCCGCTGCCCGGATGATTTTTTCAATCTGCTGGCGGAACGTATAGTATTTCTGAACCGTTTCAAACCCATGACGTGCAATACGGTTCCGCTCGCTTTCATTTCGCAGATAAAAATCTGCTTTTGCATACAGATCTTCGATGCTTTCATAAACGACGAAATCATCCCCGATCGTAAAATACTCCGGCATCTCTGCCTGAAAGTTTGTCAGCAGGAAACCGCCACATCCTAATATATCAAAAACCCTTAACGGAATTCCACTTTGGATGATCTTCAGTGAAATATTCAGATTTATCCTGCTGGATTTAAAAATTTCCGGCATCTGCTTATAATAATCTGCATATCCCATATATTCTACTTTATCGAGACGGGCATCCTTATCGGTGGAATACAGCCTGACTGCATGATGACTGGACAATACTGCCAGTGCCAGATACCGTTCCCTGCCAGTGATCTCACACGCCATCATATATTCCAGTTCCGCTTTTGTAACAGCCACCTCTCCATTAGATGCTTTCTGATAGCACGCATTTAATTCCTGCAAAAGCGCATCATCTAGCAGGTCTCCCAGAAAATATCCGCCATACACCTTCATCTGCGCCTGGAGGATTCCATCGAGATATCCTCTCTGATAAGTATTTAGCGGCCCCATATAATACTGGTACTCGGTCTGATAGAGTTTTCCGACCAGAGATATATCCGTCTGATCATCACACTTTGCCGTATAACGTGAAAACGTCTCCACATCTGCTGCAAGCGGCATATGATAAGCTGCGATCCCCTGTTTTTTATATTTCTCCGCCTGGATCCGGTCAAAAAAGAAGATCCGGTTACAGGAATTTTTCATCGTTTCGATATTGCGGATATGGATCGGTGCATCATACACCCACGATACATAACGAACCTGCTCCCTCTCACACACCATGGACACCAATGGTGCATAATTGATAGAAAACACCATATCATATTTTTTCTGTTTTAACTTCTTTTCCAGAAGATCCACGATCCCATCATCCACTTCCCAGTCACTCTGCTGGTAAAATAGGGTATCATATTCTATTCCCAACTGTTTCCATGCACGTTCCACCCCTTCATTCATAAAGGAATGCCACTGATAGAACAATATTTTCATCGATTTGTGCTCTCTTCCTCAATTATTTGCATTAACTGCTCTGCACGCACTTCCCAGCTTGCCATCGCACTTGCCTTATTTTTTGCCGCTTTTGCAATCTCTAAGCGTTTCTTTTCGTCCGTAAGCAGTCCATTTAACAGCCCAGGCAATTTTTCTAACTCCCGTAACTCAAACCTTACCGTTTCGTCTCTGTAAAATTCCTCCAGCTGACTGCTGTTATCACTGACAACTACGGCTCCGGCAAGCATACTGTCTGCGATCCGCTCCGTAAACCCATCCTTATGCCATGCCATCACATTTAAAGACAGCTTTGTCTTTTGCAGCACCGCTGCCGCCTCGTCGCCAAAGACCGCTTCGTGCATACAGAGCAGAGGATTTTGTGCAAACGGGCTATTCTTCCATGTATCTCCAAATACATGCAGTTTTATCCCTGCCTGCAGGATCGTTTCTACCACCTTTTCACGGTAATAAAACATGATACACTGGATCACTTCTTTGAACTCACCGAACCGTTCCAGAAACGCCTCCTGATCCAGTGTTATCTTATAATGATCCAGTGTTTTTTGAAATGCCAGTTCCGCTGTGATGTCCGGATTTTTTCTCATAACAGATAAAAACCGTGCTGCAAGAAACTTTATTTCCCTCGCACTACTCGTTATCGCGGCAAGTTTGTTCCGGTAATCCGTATAAGTTCCCAGAAATGCCACATCATAGATCCGTTCGTCATCGTTACCGCCCTCTGCCATCCGCCTGCCTCCCGGTGGCAGTAAATACGCATCTGCAACGCCTTTGTCATATTTTCGGATAAACGCCTGATAATTTCTGTCATGCGTGAGGATGTAATAGCGTTTCGGCGCACACTGCAGCTGCTTTTGCATCCAGATGGGATGATCCAGTACAAAATTATATTTCGGTCCCCCGATCAGATCCTGAAAATAGCTCTCTCCATCTTTCCGCTGTACCGAAAAGATCCATGCCTGAAATCCGATGGATGCCTTATATCTCTCTCCAAGCAGCCTCGGAAGTCCCTGCACATCCTCCGCTGCAACATCATAAAACCGGATGGCGTTTCCTTTCGCATACAACGCCTTTGCCAGTTCATTTGCCAGAATGTTTAATATGTTATAGCAGCAACTGTCCCCGAGGTAAATCAGGATCGGCTGTGTCGCATCATAGTAATAAAAATACGCTTCCGTCCGCGTGATCATCTGCTGTAAAAAAGCCTCTACTTTCGGCGCACTCTCGACTGCAAGCCCCTCGGTCAAAACCGCCTCTACGACTGCCTCAAACAGCCCTCTCTCCTGCAAAAATTCACGGTATCTTCCGGCAATGTAGGCATCGGTACAAAACTCGCACCAGATCTCCTGCACTCCATTTTCTACGTCTCCTGCCCCCGCTTTTTCTGTCTCTCCTGCCAGGAATAAAGCCGGCAGCAAATGCACCGTTTCACGCTCTGCCACGCGAAGAGCCAGCTCATATTCTCTTTTGGCCGGAAGTCTTGTATTTTTCCCGCCTGCCTCAGACAAAAGTTCTTTTTCAAGCAAAATACCATTTGCTACGATACGCTCATCTAACAGCAGCTCTTCCATGTCAAGCTCCCTGCTCTCGTCCTGCTCCCACAGACATGCCGCCCGTATACCTTTTTTCTCCAATGCCAGTTTAATCGTCTGTTGTGTCACAGGAACTTCTTTTCCCCGGCACAACCACAGATATTCTTTCATATACCGCTGCTATTATTCCTCTCTCTTATATTAATTTTTATCGGCAATTTTCCGATATATAATTAGATAAAATACATATGGTGGCTTAGATGGAAAAAAATACAGTAAACACATCACTGATTGACAGTACAGCAATAAAAATTATAAAAAACCATTACAATTTTTGCTATTTACATGCAATGCTGGAAAAAATTCAACACATTTCCGTTGAGAACCTGATTGTTGGTTCTTCTTACGGATTATATGGCATTATAGAGTCTTTATTTCAAAATGGTGCGCTGAATTTATCTATGCATAATCAGGATATTTATTATGATTTTCTTGCTGTCAAACAGGCCGTAAAAAATGCTTATACCAAACCAAAACGCTGTTTTATTCTGCTCGGTTACTATGCTCTGGGACAAGATTTGTCTTCTCAATCGCGTCTCGGTCATACTTTAATAAAACAAATCTATTATCCACTATATCGTGACTCACACAACTTGGATCTTTCTGAATACTTCGATATTTGGAAATGGGCTGATGTTTACCAGACATTTGATTGTCCAGATAATGCTATATTAGAGCTCAAAGAAACCATAGATTATTTTATCTGGCAACAGGGTTCTTATTTTAATTCCCATTGTGAGCGGGGCACCTCTATGTCAGAAAAATTAAATGGTATCCTCTGGGACAAATGCCAACCCTCTTTACGAACCCAGCTTGCTCAAGAACGTGCGGATTCTCATAATAAACTAATACATTATGAAACATCCATTTGTGAAAATAAACAGCTTCTGGATAAGCTTATGTTATATTTATCTTCACAAGAAATTCAACCTATTATTGTAATCCCTCCATTTTCAGATGAATATAACCATTTCATACTCCCTGCTTACCATGAACAGATTTTAAATGTACTTGAGAAAATGCCCTACGATATTCACTATATTGATTTTAACCACTATAAGATCTGGTCATCCCTTGACTTTTTTGATGCAGATCATCTGAGCCAACAAGGGGCTATACGATTATCCGCTCTTTTAAATGACACATTTATTTTAAATCAGTAATCACTATTTTTATAATAATCTTTATACCGGAGGATTTTTAATCATGACACACTATGAAAAACCATATATTATCGCAGAAGCCGGATGCAACCACAAAGGCGACATGGAGATCGCCAAAGAACTGATCAATGTTGCAGCCATGTTCTGCCATGCAGATGCGATTAAATTTCAAAAACGCTGCCCGAAAGAACTTCTGACCCCGGAGCAGTACAACGCACCGCATCCAAACCCTTGTAATGCTTACGGTGACACCTATGGTGCCCATCGGGAGTTTTTAGAGTTCACTGTCGACCAGCACGCCCAGTTAAAAGAATGGTGTGAAGAAGCCGGCATCACCTATTCCACATCCGTCTGGGATATGACTTCCGCAAAGGAGATCGCCTCTTTGAAACCAAAATTCATCAAGATCCCATCTGCATGCAATACACATTTCGAAATGCTGCAGTGGCTCTGTGACAACTATCAGGGCGAGATCCAGTTATCTTTCGGAATGACAACACATGCGGAAGAGGAACAGATTGTGACACTGTTTGAAAACAACGGACGTGCAAAAGATCTTGTGCTTTTCAACTGCACCTCCGGTTATCCGGTACCATTCTCTGATATCTGTCTGTTGGAGATCGAGCGCATGAAAAAAAGCTACGGCTCCCGCGTAAAGAAGATCGGCTTCTCCGGTCATCACCTCGGTATTGCCGTTGATGTTGCCGCTTACACCCTAGGCGCAAACGTGATTGAACGTCATTATACGTTAGACCGTACCTGGAAAGGCACCGACCATGCCGCATCGTTAGAGCCGGATGGCGTGCGTAAGCTTGTCCGAAACTTAAACGCTGTCTATGACTCTTTAACCTACAAGTCCGAAGAAATCCTTCCGATCGAACAGGTACAGCGCGAGAAGCTGAAATACCGCAAACACTAAACAGGAGCAGCACATGAATATACTATTTTATCAATATGGCAGCATTTGTGAACCGGATATCATGGAAGGATTTGAGGAATTAGGCTTTCATGTGGACTCCATTTCAGAAGAGATTAAAAACAAGTCCCTGACTGGCAAAGAGCAGATACAGCTGATCGATCAGGCTCTTTCCAAAAGGGACTATCAGTTTGTCTTTACCATCAATTTTTATCCTGCCATATCCGAATGTTGTAACATCTATCACATTCCTTACTTATGCCTGATCGTGGACAGCCCTGTATTAGAGCTCTATTCGGATGCGATCAAAAATCCGTGCAATCGTATTTTTCTGTTCGACCGGACACTCTATGAAGAATTTGCACCGTCAAATCCAGACTGCATTTTCCACATTCCACTTGCAACGAACGTCAATCGCTGGGATCGTGTTCTGTCACAGGCATCAATGCAGCAGAAATCGTCTTTTTCTTCCGACGTTTCTTTTATTGGTTCTCTTTATTCTGAGAAGTGCCCCTATTATGAGTTAAAGTTTCCCTCCACTTACAGCAAAGGCTATATTGAGGGACTTTTACAGGCGCAGAAAAAAGTATATGGCTATTTCTTTCTGGAAGAAGCACTGGATCCAGCTCTGGTAAACGATATTGTATCTCATACACCGACCTTCTATCAGTTCCCGGAACGCTCACGGAAAGACTACCGCGCCGCATTAGCGCAGTTTTACCTTGGCCCGAGGATCACCGAATTGGAACGCGTTGAAATGCTTACCGCACTTGGCTCTCATTTCTCTGTGGATCTGTATTCCAATAGCAATGCTTCAAGCCTTCCGGTGCATTTTCGTGGACGTGTCAAAACGCATACTGAAATGCCGCTTGTTTTCCATGAAAGCTGCATCAATCTGAATATGACTGCAAAGTCCATTCGTTCCGGTATCCCACTGCGCATCTGGGATGTGCTGGGTTGTCAGGGCTTTTTAATTTCGAACTATCAGGCAGAGATCCCGGATTATTTTGTTCCTGGGGAAGACATCGTCCTTTATTCCTCCAAAGAGGAACTTCTGAATCTGACCGCATACTACCTTTCCCATCCCGCCAAACGGAAAGAGATCGCACACAATGCCTATGAAAAGGTTAAAGCGCACCACACTTACCTGACCCGTATTACACAAATGTTAGAAACCGCTTTCCATCTTTAAACTGTTTATTATTAGGAGAACCATCATGCAAACACCACAAGAAGAAATGCAAACACTCATCCAGACCTGTTTTGAAAGCCAGGATTATGTAACCGCTTACGAATGTCTGAATATTTACAAAAACTCCTTTGGCTGTGATGACTTTTATGAAGCCTGTTCTATTTCACTCTTAAACTACAACGGACCAAAAGTAACTCTGATCAGTCTGGATGTCAGTGATGCTGCTCTGGAAGCCTATCTTTCCACCGAAACCTATCAGGACCTGGAACTGATCCAGTTTTCCGGTTATGACTACATCAATGACCTTGCATCGATTCTCCCAACCTGTGACAGTGAATATTTCTGTTTTCTGGAAGAGCATCAGCGTTATGACGCAAATCGGATTGCATCCATGCTCTATCATCTGAAACAGTCTGCACAGCTTGATGGTATTGTCTGCGCACGGAATCATATTGATGATGATGGAACCATCATCTTTCATCCGGATTACGCCTACGAAGAGACACTCGGCAATAAAATTTTAACCGGTCAGCTCCTTTTAGAATATTCCATCAGTGGAAATATCAATCTGTATGGCAATTTATCCACACTGCTGGCCTCTACCGCTTACGCCAAAACATTATCCTTTTTCACCGAACAGGTCACACCGGATATCTGCTCCATGGCATTGCTATATCAGCTGTTATTGCCGGCACATATCGGATATCTGTATACCCCTTATGTCTCGACAATTCCCGAAGCATACAAAGATGTCTCTGCAACAAGAGCACATTATGAAGCATACATCCATTTTCTGACAGACATTGGAAAACTCTCCTGCCAGATACCGGAAAAACCGGTTCCTCTTCCCAGCAAAGAAACGCATTTTCCTCGTGAAATTACGTTTATTACCAATCAATCCGATGGCTGCTACTATAATCTTTTACCCATTATCAGGGAAGCCGAACGTCGTGGTTTCAAAGTAGTCTTAAGCGATGACCGAAAAGTCAGATCCGATATCTGCGTTTATTCGCAACATATCTGTTATCCTGAAAACGCGCGTTTCTCTGTCATTTTACTTCACGATATGACACAGGGAGATCACTACTGGCCTAACTTCTGGGAAGTAGAACGCTGGAATAAATTTGACATTGGTATCCTGCCCGGCAAGACCTGGGCAGACCGTTGGGCGCATTGCAGTTGTTTTCCATACGCCCACCCACGTCACGGTGTCTACACTCTCGGCTATCCTAAGAGTGATGAGATAAATGGGGAAGCATTGCAGGAACGCGCTAATGCAGTACGGGAAGAGTTTCATTTGAAGTATGATTACACCATTGTCTACGCGCCATCCTGGGAAAATGACGGCAAAGAGGATGACTTTGTAAAGGCGTTGTCATCTCTCCCTGTCAATCTGGTGATCAAACATGCCAACTGGAAATTATTCCCTGATATTTTGGCGAACACGATCGAAATGCGCAAGCTGCATGAACATGAATACGATAATGTCTATTATATGGATCCTACCGAAAGTATTATGACCGCAATCGCGCTCTGTGATCTGCTCGTATCAGACGAATCAAATGTTATGATTGATGCCATCCTACTGAATAAACCAAGCATTGCTGTCACAGACTGGCTGATCCCGGACGAAACGCCAAGCCGGCCTGCCAGCGTTCCAGTTGATTTTGTCATCAAATGCCATAAAGCCGAACTGCGTCAGACCGCTGAAGCTGTTATGGCTCACACCATCCCTTACGAAGATTATGTGAAAAAGGGCTGGGATACCTTCAGTAATGTTGGAAACAGCTGCCGTGAAATTATCGATGCGATCGAATATTTCACACAGGGAACCATAACAGATCCTTCTCCTGAATTTCTTACCAAACAGGTCACAGCATCCCGTTACGCGCCTTGCAGTATGTGGAACTAAAAAGAGTGTTCCGATCAATCGGAACACTCTTTTTTTAATACGGGCTTTAATATGGCATCTACCTGCACCATCGCAATATTTATTCCCTCTTCATATCCATTCAACAGCCTGATCCCACGCTCTGCAATCTCCTTTACAGACAACTCCTCTGCCGTATAGATATCCTCAGCAACGGCATACTCTGTCTGCTTTGCATAAAATTTAATGAAATTCATGAACTGTTCCTGCTCATCAATATCGTTGACCCTGCCAATCCGGCGGACCATCTCCTGATATTCAGCCGTATTCTGTCCATTGCTCTCTTCCAGACGGATCAGGGTCTGGTATGCTTCTCTTCCTGCCACGATCTGTTGTTTCAATCCATCCAGATAGTCATCTAAGTGGTAAAATTCCTGCTCTAAGTCCTTTCTTTCTTCTTCTGTCAGCATCCGTGGTGCACTTTTAATGATCGACGGAAAATCCTGCTCTTTTTGACACAGCTGGTCGATCGCCTCTTTCAGTGTCAGTTCGATCGCTCCATGTATTCTGGCTCCGCCTTCGGTTGCATTGTATACGGTTATCTTTCCTGCATTCCGTTTGATTGCCAGTTCAAACCATTTACGGTAAGAATCCATCTGTATGTCTGTCATTAACATACTTCCATCCATACCCTCTACTTCCATAAGCAGATCCTCATCACGCTTATTTGCTTCACTCTCAGCAAATCCACTGACATGAGTTTTTCCCCTGGTATATGCCAGATCCTGACCGATCAGGATGATTTTTTGAAAGCCCAGAAACTCTGCCAAGGAAAACGCATCCGTCGCTACAGAGCCACCAGTATGCAGCTCTCCTAATTTCTCCCCGCAGCGTTTTTCTATCACTTCCTCAAATCCTTCAAATCCTGCCGGAGATTCATAAAAAAGACGGCTTTTATTTTCTTTTGCTATCGTCGGGATCGAATTTGCAGTCAGAACGATCGGGTATTGACGGATCCGTTCCTCCTTAAATAATTCCGGATTCTTTCGCGGATCTACACTGATTCCAATATGAAAATCAATGTCCTTTCTTGTCAGTGCCTTCAATGCCGAATCCACTGCAATAATAAAGGCACGGTTTCCCACTTCCTTTAACTGTCTGATATTTTTATCCAGTGATGGCCCCGCCGAGACGATAATAGCAGGGATTTCTGATATATCATACTGGTTTATCGCCTGTTTTAAATTATTGATGGAACTCTCCTTCAATACATACGGCAGATTATATAACAAGTTATTCGCCAACTGCTTTCCAAACGCAACTTCTGTATTCATATTAAACACATGCTTCTTTATGCAATAAAGCATTTTCTCAATATATTCTTCTCCCTGCTTAAGATATAAAACATCATAATTTGGCAGAATATATTGTGTTACCAGATTTCGGTTCTCATAACCGATCCATTCATCCAGTTTGCCGTGCAGCCGTTCCCCATTGATGCCCTCTGCCACAAGATAGACCCATTCTTTCTCTATAATGTCATCCAAGGGGAACTCCCTCATTGCCAAAATAAAATTTTCATGATCCGGCTCGTAAACGATCATCTTCTGTGTGCCATTACACATCTTACAAAGTTCACGCACCACTCTGCCATCCGACAGACCAAACACACAGATCACGGCATAATCCTTAAATTTACTATGCCCTTTTGCATATTTCTGCGCTGCCAGTTCCGGCTCATATATACTATTCAAACGCCAGTTATATCCATCTCTTTCCTGGCATATTATTTTCTGATGATTGATTGTTTCTGTTACAAAACAATGTTCAAAATCACAGTCTTTCACGGACTGATACTTTAAAATAAACTTTTTCTCCAAACATTCCAGTGCCTGTTCATTGCGTTCTAGTATCTCCACTGTCCATCCCCCTGTTTTTATTCTTCCAAGAGTCCTAATTCTTCCGGGATATCATAATATAATAAATCTGCCAATGCGAGAGCATCTTTATACTGATACGATGTTACAAGTTCCTGCAGATCATCTCTTACCTTCTGCTGCATTGTCATTCCGGTATTCTCCGGTAATTGCGCCAATAATTCTGTCAATGTCTGCATTTTTCCGCTTACATCCACAAGTAAATTTGCCAGCATCTGATATGCTTCTTTTTCATGGTTCTGATAAAACAGATCGGCACACGCTTTTAACTGTTCTGTCAGTTTCTGTTCTTCCATATCCATTCTCCTATCAACCCATAGTTCAACTGTTATCTCCATATAAAAAATAAAACCGGCAGTAAACTGCCGGTTTTATTATGTTCGTACGATTGTCTCTTACAATTACTGTAACAGAGAAAGTACACCCTGAGTAGACTGGTTAGCCTGAGCAAGCATAGACTGTCCTGCCTGAGCAAGGATGTTGTTCTTGCTGTACTCAACCATCTCTTCAGCCATATCTGTATCACGGATACGAGACTCTGCTGACTGAGTATTCTCAGCGATGTTATCAAGGTTAGCGATTGTGTGCTCTAAACGGTTCTGGATAGCACCAAGTTTAGATCTCTGCTCAGATACCATGCTGATAGCTTTCTGAACGGAACACATAGCTGCACCTGCTGCTGAGAAGCTAGAAACTTTAAGAGAGTTTACTCCTAAGCTAGATGCAGACATAGAGTCGATAGAAACTGTGATGGTCTGTCCGCAAAGAGAACCAACCTGAAGGTTCTTTCCTGTGAATTTTCCATCGATTAAGTTCATTGTGTTGAACTGAGTTGTAGAAGAGATTCTTGTGATCTCAGACTGTAACTGGTCAATCTCTTTCTGGATAGCTGTTCTATCAGCAGTTGTGTTAGTATCGTTTGCTGCCTGAGTAGATAACTCATTCATACGCTGTAAGATAGAGTGAGTCTCGTTTAATGCACCCTCAGCAACCTGGATTAAAGAAACACCGTCCTGAGCGTTGTCAGAAGCTTTGTTTAATCCACGGATCTGGCTTCTCATTTTCTCAGAAATTGTTAAACCAGCAGCATCATCACCTGCACGGTTGATTCTGTAACCAGAAGATAATTTCTCAGAAGATTTTGCCTGAGCTCCTGTTGTGATACCTAACTGTCTGTTAGCGTTCATAGCTGTAAGATTGTGCTGTACTACCATAATTCATTTCCTCCTTGAATTTACTGCGGCTTCCATGCCGCATCGTCTTAATTTTGCAGCTTTCCATCCCGGCCGTACGCTCCATTCTGTTCCACTGCCAAGTAACTTTTTCAAGTAATGTTCATCATCACTTTGTTTACTTGTATTATATATCGGATGTTCATCCCGATACTTTATAGTAAAAAAGAAATTTTTTTCTTTTTTCTATCTCTATTTCTTCTTGTCCGTAAACACCGACTCGCCATAGTTTGTCTTCATCATATTTTTATAATACTGATTTACAACACGCTGGCTCTTGCGGACTTCTCTGACCTGTTTATGTACAGATGCAAATTTTTTTGTCATTAAATCTTTATTGCGTGCTTCCTGTACCTGTATGGTTGCACTTTTACTGGTTAATTTACGGATATAATCCTGCATCTGCGCTATTTCATCACGATAAAGATCCTGATGATTCTTCAAGTCATCTTTTACCCGGTCAAACAGTTCCTGAAAACCATCATCCAATAGATCCAGCTTTTCGATCTGCTTTGACTTTTCCTCTACTGTCTTATCAAAATCATCCGGATCTAATGCAGGATTTTCCAATTCTTCACTCTGCCTGATATTTAATTCCATAATGGTATCTAATATCTCACTCTTTTTTTTCAGGCTCTGTATCATAACCGGAATATATTGGTTTTTCTCCATCTTTTCCATATCCTTACTGCTGTGTATGTGCCAGCTTCATAACCTGTTTCCAGGTATCACGCATGGTACGAAGATGTTTCAATACTTCTTCCATGATTTCCTTATCTTTTTTCATGTTTGCTTCCTGTAAGCGCATCATCAGATAATTATATACCTCATCAAAATCTTTTGCCACCGGATATTTATGATTCAACGTACTCTGAAACTCCTCAATAATGTGCTCTACTTTTATAATATTATCATGGGCTTTCTGTATATCTTTCGCCTCAATTGCCTCAACCGCAATATTCGAAAATTTTATCGCACCTTCATAAAGCATCAATGTCAATTCTGCCGGTGATGCAGTCATAACTTTGTTGTTTGCATACGCTGCGTATCCCTTGTTAGCCAGCATAAATCATTTCCTCCATATGTAATTCTGTATTTTAGCTATAATTCATGTCAGAAATATCTGTCCCGCATTCAGGCAGAACAGATACCCTTAATCTTTGCCAATATTTCTTTTTATCAACCTCCGAACAGGTTGGATAATGAAGATGTCTGGCTCTGTAATTTAGACAATGCTGTCTCCATTGCAGAGAACTTCTTGTAATATGCGTCCTCCTGATCCTGCAGTTTCTGCTCCCACTTTTTGATCGTGGTGGTGTAATCACTGTATTCAGAAGCCATCTCTTTATCATTGTATACTTTATAAATACTGCTTAAAGTTGAAGATTTCATCTTCGTTCCAATTGCATCGTATAAATTGGTCGTAAGCTGCTGCATAAAGGAAACGACCGTATCCGGATCAGAGTTGATCATTGCCATCAGCTTATCTTCGTTTCCGGAAGTTGCTGTATCGTCCTCGTCACCGTCAATATGATATGCATTCTGCTGGTTCTCCGGTGCATTCAAGAAACCTAATGTCTTGATTCCAAAACTTGACAGATAATATTTCTTGCCATCAATCGTAACCGGCTGACTCATGGCATTCGTCATCAGATTCATGACACTTTCCAGGCTGTCATCACGGCGGAGCAGTGAAGATTTAATTTTTTCTTCCCACTTCTCAACTTCTGAATCGGACATTGCACTCTTTTCATCATCTGTCAAAGGCTCATATCCCTTTGCCGTATCTGCGTTGTAAAGTGATGTCATTTCGTTGATCAGAGAATTGTACTGTGTCAGGAAACTCTTGATCTTATCGTAAATTGCCTGTGTATCGGTCGCAGTTGTGACGGTAATCGCATTGGTATCCCCATCTCCGGTTGCCTGCATTGCAGTAATGGAAAGTCCGTTGATAGAGTAGGTATTCAGTGAACTGGTGTATGTAATACCGTTTAATTTAATTTCAGAATCACAGCCATCAATCTTCTTAGCACCTGAATTGGTATATTGAGAGCTCTGATCCATAATTTCTTTTGAATTCTGTACTTTCTTTACAAATGCAGTTAATGCTGTTGTATAGTCTGATGAAGTTGAATCCATTGCAGCCAGATCTGCAAGTACCGAATTATCATCCATCGTTTTCTGTGCTGTGGTCATGGTCGTCTGATTCTTTGTAATGACCTCCGCATATTTGTTTGTCACCTTTGTAACATCACTTGCTTTACCTGTTTGATATGCCTGCTGAATGGAATCAATGATATTCTTTCTGGAATATTCATCATCAGCAGCCAGTGAATCCTCTGCACTTTCATACACATTGACTTTCTCAATATTAGATGTCAATTTAGAAACAACCTCATCGGTAAGTGTATCCTTCTTATCCTCTCTAATCTTACTGAGTACATCTGCGGAACGTTCGATACCTGTTGCTGCAGTTCCCTGTGTATATTTCATCTCTGTAATATCTTCTGTTGTACAATCTGACACAGCAACTGTTTTTCCACCACTGACTACATTTTTATCACTATCTACTTCCTTAAAAGTGGTTCCGTCTAATATATAATTTTTTCCATCTGTTCCTGCATATGTTCCGTTATCATTCGGTGTATACACAACTCCGTTTTTATCTGTATACTTATCCCCAATCTTATGCGATGTACCTGTAGCATTATAATATGCCACATTTTCTTTGATACTGATCGTCTGTGTCGTGCCATCATCTGAGATATAAGAATATTTTGCATTTCCATCATCATCCTTATCACCGGTTGCTGTCCAGACATGACCATCTTTATCTGTATAAGTTCCGTCATCATTCGCTGTATAGGTAAGATTATCGCTTCCCTGATAAGTTACAACTTTCTGTATATACTGTTTGGTTCCATTATTATCATACGCGTAAATCGTATTACCATCTGCATCTTTACCTGCTTCTGTATATACATTCCCAGCCGCATCCATCACAGAATTCACTCTCTGGGTTGCACTCATGCCAAGTAAAGTTTTAAGTTTCTTCTGATCATCAGCAGATAAACCACTGTTTTTTAACGCATCCATCATCTCTGTATATGCCGCTGCATATCCATATGCAGATGAAAGATTCGCATTCTGTCCTGATGCTGTCTTATATGATGCCTGCGCCTTCTGATATTTCTCGATGGCCTTCACAACATTCTGTTCTAGTTGTGTACCATCTGCATCATAGTACTGCGTATAAGACTTATATGTTGCATTTGTTGCATCCGAACCAACAGCCAGTCCCATCTGATACAGTGCTCTCGCACCTTCTGTATTTGCACCGGTCAGGGTAAAATCGTTATCTTTTCCGGTATCCTTTGAGCTAATGAAGATACGATGATTTGTTGCATCATAGTTTGCACTGACACCGGCATCTTTTAATGATGCAATCACATCACCAACGGTTGATCCCTGTGTTAATGTGATCTCTTTTGTTGTACCATCACCCTTTGTCAGATTGATCTTTGCATCTCCACCTGTATAACCTAGTTCAGCAAGTGTTGTGGATGTCGTCGTCTTGCTTGAAAGCTGTGCTCCGGTCAGATAACCCGCCTGCGCAACTTTAAGAATATTTAACTGCTGTGTTCCGGTCGGTGCATTATTTCCTGCCTTTACCGTTGCTTTGGTAGAATCGGAAACAGTTGTTGATTTTAAATTATATGCGGTAGATAATTTCATGCTGCCGACGCTGCTGTAAAGACTGTAAATCTTCGTATTCAGTGTTTTCCACGCATCCTGCTTCCAGGATAATTTTGTCTGTGCCTTTTTGTATTTATTCGTCTTATAGTTGTATGAAGATACCAGAGCTGAAATGATAGACTCTGTATCAAGACCTGATGTCAGACCGGTAATTCTGATTGGCATATTATCACTCCTATCTGATGAAACTTTTCATCTGTTATTATATACTCTGCAGACAGACTGTACTGTCTTTGTTTACATTTTCTCGTCCACTAAAAGTCCTGCGACTTCCCAGACTTTTGCGATCATGTCAAGCGTTTTCTCCGGCGGATATTCCTTTAAGACTTCTTTGGTGTCCTTGTCCACGATCTTGATCATAACGCGGTTCGTGGCATCGTGGATGCCAAAGACTGCTTCCGAATTGTGTGCTCTCTTATTGATCTCTTCTACAGCTTTCCGGATCTGGGTGTTATTTCCTGCTCCTACGAGTGTTTCCTGCTCCTCATCCTTGTCGTTTCTGGCACTCAGACTGTTTTTGGTATCCGTACTGTTTTTGTTTTCTGCCTTCCATGGAGTCGTGATGTTCTCCACTGTCTGCGTTGTGCCGCCTGTAGCACTTCCGCTGCCTGCAGCACTGCTATTTCCTGCTGCAGCTGCCTCTACGGATTTGCCGTAAGATGCTGTCGATGTTTCCTGTATCCGTTGAACTCCCATGATCCTGACCTCCGTTTCCATGGTATTCACAGCTTCTTCCCGCTGTAATCTGCACTTCCCTGTGTCTATCTGCGCCTGTCGGTTATATTCCAAACTATGCGCATACTTTTACCTAATCTGCAATTTATATCGGTTTCTTCGCAGATAAAATTAATACCGGAGCCGCATTTTTCTGTCTGAATCAATAGAAATCACGCGCTGCGGTCATTCTATCATCCTGAATTATGAGCTCCGGTATTTTTCAAAGCAGATCCTTTAAAGATGCGATCGCATCGATATTAAGAGCTGCCTTATTTTCATTCTGAATCTGAAGATATACTTCCTTGCGGTATATCGGCACTTCTTTGGGTGCTGATATGCCGATCTTTACCTGATCTCCGCGGATTTCAAGCACTGTGATCTCAATGTTATTGTTTACCACCAGAGATTCACCTTTTTTTCGTGTCAATGCCAGCATTTTTATTCCTCTGCTTTCTTTCTGCCTTTTACAGCTTCATATACATTAAACTTGATCGGATAATCATCCTCGACGATCACCTGGCATCCTTTTCTGGTGTCTGTATTGATCACCAGCGGTGCTTTCAGATTAACAGTCGTATCTTTTTTATCCGCCGCTGCTGTGAGCGTTACAAGTATGTAGGTATTATCCTCTGTAAGATCTCCAAGTGGCGTCAGCATCTCATCGCTTACCGATGGTGCATAATCAGGTTTGATCTCATTCGGATGCATGACCGGAAATGCAATTTCCGGTTCGTCCATGGACTGAAACCACATGATTGAGGACGGTGTTCTCTCTTTTTCCTTATCAAAAATCAGGGTAAACTTTCTTAAATCCGGGAATCCGATCATTCCATTCTCTAAAGTAATGATCTTCTCCTCGTCAATATCTATCTCCCCAAAAAGCCTTGTATTTGCTTTCATTCCCTTTTCCTCCTGATGCAATCTGTATGGTCACGACATGTATTCTAAGAATATTGCCGTTATTTCTGCTGTTAATATAATTTACAGATAGCTGAGCAGTGTCACCTGATTCACCTTAGATGCTGCCTGCAGTGATGACTGATAAGCAGTATATGCCGCTGTATATTCCAAAATAATATCAGAGAGTTCACGATCTTCGTTCTTAGACTTCAGCTCTTCCATAGTCTCCTGCTCATTTGACATACGGTTTTTGGTCAGAGCAAGGCTCTGTCCTTTACTTCCGACATCCGTTAATGCAAGATTCACTTTGTTCAGGTATTTGTCACAGTTTCCGATGTAGCTGTTATAAAGTTTCTGCATATTATCATTTGCATAATCACGCTCTTTTTCGGCTGCCGCGATCCACTCTTCTAATTTTGCCTGACAGTCATCGGAAGAATATTCCTGCATTTTCTTCATGGCATTTAAATCTGTCACTTTCTGTTCTGCGTCAAGCGAACGCTGTACCGCATCGATCAGCTCATCCACATCCCTGCTGAGTCCGTGATCAAATACATTTGATGCCTCTGTATTGACAGTAAGTGTCTGGTTTGCTGCCACTACATAATCGATATCCTGATAGATCTGATTGCCATCTTTATCATATTTCTCATACTTTAACTTATTGTTCGTATCTGTAATATTTGTGCAGTTGTAATAATATTCCGGACGAAGTTCACCATTTGTAAATCCGGTCTTTGTATAGGAAATATCAAGAGATGCTTTATTAGTGGAAAGTGTATCTGCTGCTGTTTTGCTGAATACCATTTCTCCGGTATTACGGATCAGCACTGCCTCACCATCTGCAATGTCATATGATTTTGGTGTTTTCGTGGATGCTTCTAACCATTTATCATAAGAATCGTATACCGTGACGTTCATATTTCCAGTCTGCTTCGCACCTGCCGCATCCGTATAATTATAATCAATGGTTACTGTACTTCCATTTGCAGAGGTTTTCGTGGTAGTTCCTGTTGCATCTGTCACATCCAGACTGTCAATGCTGTCATAACCAAGACGGATTCTATTATAAGCAGCCTGGGTTGGAGAGGCGATCTTTGTGCCATCTAACACATCTGCCTGATTTCCCGGAACTGTAACATCATTTCCATAATACCGGTGTTCCTGCAGATCAGCATACGACATCTTCTGGTCGATCTCGTATGAAGTCTTTTGTTCGTCTTCCGTGAATGTCAGCTTTTTATTTGTGCGGTATCCGGTAAATACTGTTCTGCCGGCATAGTCTGCATTTCCCTCTGCATATACTTTGTCACGAAGTTTTTCCAGCTGTGTCAGGATTGTTTTCCGGTTGTCTGTTGTCAGGGAATCCTGGGCACCGTATTCGCACTGGGTACGGATCGTCTTGATTACTTCCTGCATACTGGTGATCGCAGTCTCTGTTACATCTAACCATGACTCTGCATCTGGAATGTTCTTCTCGTAGTACTGGTCGATCTCGCTTAAGGTACTGCGCAGACGGAGTGCACGGATCGCCGTTACCGGGTCATCGGAAGGACGCTGTATTTTTTTCTGGCTGGTCATCTGATTGTTCAGTGTGTCCACATTTCCTTTATTTCCATTGATATTAATGGATGTATTATGCAATATGATATTATTTGTAATACGCATTGCCATTTCCTCCTGTTATAAATCCGTTTATACTCCGGTTTCCTCGATCAGTTTGTCATATACTTCTGCCATAACTGAGATCATTTTAGATGATAAATTGTAGGCATTCTGGAACTTGATCAGATCAAGTGCTTCCTCATCCTCATCCACACCGGAAACAGACATTCTCTGTGTCTCAAGCGCCGCCTGTATATTTGTATAATTGTTGCTGAAGATCGTAGACTGCTGTGTATCAATGGAGATATCAGAAATCATACATTTCAGGAATCCTGATGCATTTCCTGCACGGAATAAAACCGTATCACTCTTTAATTTTGCCAGATCTTCCACCAGTTTATACTTATCTACACCTTCCTCTGTATCTGCCTTATACTGTGCAGCCAGTTTGGAAGAATCTTTTACACAAATGGAAGATACACAGATATTGGATGCTGTCAGTTTGTAATAGGAGCTTGCGCCGCAGTCTGTCGTGTTTCCATGATTCTTATCGCTCTTTCCTAATACATATTCCTCACCGGTCACCTGATCTGCACCGGTAAAGAAAGAATAATAGTCTGTTGCATTTCCGTCTAAATCCTGTCCTTTTAACATGATATCATTAAATAAAGAACAGAAAGAACGTAAAAACTGATTCATCTGTGACATGTAATACGGAACACCCATGGTATCAACAGAGCTTCCGATGGATGCCTGCATACCGTCTACCTTATTGGACTGCTGCTGGCTTAATGCGTCCTCAAGTTCGAAAGTATAGGATGTGATCTTGCCATTGGCATCCGTCTCAAATGTAAAATTCGTATAATTGTAATCTTTTCCGTAAATGGTGAGTGTACCGCTCTCCGGCACTGTCATTGCCTCAATATCTGTGATGGAAGGACTGACTACTTTCACATGTTTGCTGTCGATCACTCTTGCCTCACCGGTAAAGTTCTCTCCGTTGTTGCCATCACGGATATCAAACAATGCCTTTAAGGTACCTGACATGGAACTTGCGCCAGCTTTGAAGCTGTTGCCGGTTTTCTCCCATTTAACATCATATAAACCGTCCATATCGGACTGGTTTACTTTATTTTCCCTTGCAACACATTTTAATGTTTCATAATCGTAGGTATCTACCAGTACCTGACCACCGATCTTAACTGTAAAGTAATTAGCTCCTGTCGGCAGTTCCGGATCGTTTGAGTTCTGTACCGGAAGTTCCTCTGCCTCTGTCGGAACAATCTTGGATAGCTCATCGATCAGTAAGGCTCTCTGGTCACGCAGTTCGTTCGCATAACCACCCTGAATTTCAATGACGTTGATCTGGTGGTTTAAACTTGCGATCTTCTCTGCAATGGAATTGATATTCTGTACCGTGGACTTGATTTCCTCATTGGCATTATTCTGAATATCTCCCAGACCGGATGCAACGCTGTTAAAGAATGTTGCAAAGTTCTGGGCACTTCCGATAAACTGCTGACGTGTATTCACATCTCCGGCATTGTTCTTTAAAGTGTCTAAGTCATTAAACATCGTGTTTAAGATTGTTGAAAAACCTTTGGAAGAATCATCATCAATAAAATAATTTTCAATCTGCTTCAGGTAATTGAGCTTCGTCTCATATAAACCGACAGATGACTGGTTGTACCAGTATTTGTTGTCATAATACTGGTTGCGAAGCTGTTTTACGGACTCGGTCGTAACACCGGTTCCCATACTGCCGTATTTTGCATAGGCACGAATAGACTCGGAAGCAACACGGTTTGCCTGCTGTTTGCTGTATCCTTTTGTCTGTACATTCGATATATTATTTGCACTCGTATTTAAGGCAACCTGATATGCACTTAATCCTGAAGATGCAATCGTTAATCCAAAAAATGTTGATGGCATGTTAACCTCCTATGCTGCTATCCAAGCTGTGTGATCAGATGCTCGATCATCTCATTAATCACATTAATAAAACGGCTGGATGCATTGTATGCGTTCTGGTATTTGATCATATAAGTCAGTTCTTCATCCGAAGAAACTCCGATTACCTGCTGTCTCTGGTTATCAACTGACTGTACCGTCTGGGAAAGGTTTGTTGCAGTAGAATTGTATACATTTCCGTAGGTAGCAACCTCTCCGATCATAGCTGCATAATAGTCCTTAAAGCTGTATGCCTTTGTGTCATTCGGATTGACTGTAAGGCTTTCTTTATCCCACACTGCTGCAAGTGTCGCCATCAGGGACTGGTCCACGTCTCCATTCTGCCGTAAATGTGGAAGTAGTGTTTCATCTGTGATCAATGCGCTGTTCACACTTGTACTTCCCATCGTGTACTGCTTTGTTGTATCAGCCGGATCTTCTTCATTGTATAAATAATAGGTCTTTGTCTCACCAGAAGCCGGATCTGTATAGGAAACCTCCGTATAACGTTCCGTTCCAAGTCTTGTAAATAACTCCTGTGGTGGCAGTTTCCCATCTGATCCCACTGCGCATTTATCTGCATCTAAGATCTTTGTATTTGCTGTTACCGTATAAGTATTGCCATCTGCATCCGTCATGGTAACGGAATTATTTCCTGTCAGGCCTGTGATATAATTCGATGCTTCCGTATTCGGGCATAAAATATCGTTGATCGCTGTTGCAATTCCATGGAACAGCTGATCCATCTGTGCTTCTGCACGGAGCATAACCGACATGCCTGTCGTATCATCATAAGTCTTGCCGTCCACTCCAAGAATATCCTTGTAATTGGCAACTTTATCTCCTCTCGCAAGCACAAGAGCTTTGATCTCTCCCATATCGTTTTTATTTTCCGTGGAAATATCACGGTTAAAATTAAACAGATAGGTATACTCACCCTTGTCCGGATCTGACAGATGAGACCAGTATGGTGTCACAAATCCTGTCGCTTTGTCCGTCTGTTTTTCTACTTTATAGTAGCCGTTCTCATTGACAAACTCGTTGCCCTCCACGCTGACGCGCACAACACCGTTTACTTCTTCTTTATAGGAGATATCAACGAGACTTGCTAACTCATCCAGTGCTAAATCTCTCGCATCACGCAGTGTCATTGCAGTCTCAATATTTCCTGCCTCGATCTTCTGGATCTGCAGATTCAGTTCACTGATCGTCTTTCCAAGTTCATTGACCTGATCAATGTCATCGGAAATCTGTGAATTGATATTATACTGATAACTCTTCAGTCCAGAATAAACAGCACTTGATCTGCTGGTAAAAAGCTGTGCCTTCTGAACAACAAGATTCTGATATACGCTATCCTCCGGGTATTTATATAGCTCCTGAAATGAGCCCCAGAAATCGGTTAATGCATCCTGAAAAGCCTGTCCCTCTAATTCCTGATAATAGTTCTGCACTTCTGTCAGTGCCTCACTAGTCGATGCATAAAAAGACTGACGGCTTGATTCCGTACGGTATAACCGATCTAAGAATACATCTCTTGAATGGACAACATCTCCGATCGTTACACCAAGACCGGATTGCTGATTGCTGATTGCTGCTGTTGTATTAAATGTGACATAGTCACGGTCTGCAAACAAAACGCTCTGACGCACATATCCTGTTGTATCTAAGTTCGCCAGGTTGTTTGATGTTACGTTAAGTGCATTCTGACTGCTCTGTAAACCGGCTACGCCGATAAACATACTTCCAAAACCATTTGCCATGGTAGTTCCTCCCTGCTTTTACTATTGCTTTGCGTCGAATCCGCTGCTTCCTAAGATATCGCCCGTATTGTAAGCGTTTTTATCATAGTTGGCAGTCTCAGGTGCCTGCCGCGTGCTTCTTAGCAAGGTAAGGTCAAATTCCACCATCTCCAATGCCTGTTTTAAAAGTGCTTCATTCTGTCTGTTTAGCTGCTGCATCTTAGCACCGGCCTCAAGCAGCCTGTCACGCTGTCTGGTAAGTGCTTCCTGTTCTTTTGGCTGCTTGTTAAGATATCCGATCATCTTTGTGATTGTCATCTCTTCCGGACTCTGACCAAGGACAGTCGCCATATCCGTCAGGACACGGTTTCTTTTATTGGAAAGATTAAGAAGCACGCTCGCAGCATCCTGCTCTCTCGTCGTAACATCCGTAAGATGTTCGATATTGCCCTGCACCACTGCGTCTGTTTTTTCAGTCGCAAGTGTGATCAGTTCCTGATACTGCTTCTCTTCTTTACCCAGCACATCCAAAAGCTCTTCCATTAAACTAGCCACAGATTCATCCTCACTTTTACTTTACTAAAGCATTGTACTTTTCTAATAACTTATTCGCGAAATCATTCATATCCACGTTATAATTACCAGAGTCCAACCTTTCCTTAAGCTGTGCGACTCTATCTTCCCTGATATCCGAAGCATCTGCCACTGCCTGCTTTGCGATCTGGTAATCACGTCCCATAGAAGAGATCTGCACTTCATCGCGTCCGGTGCTCATCTGTTTTGTGTTCTGCACTTTCTGCGTTTTCTCTCTATTGTAAAGTTGTGCCACCTGATTATAAGCTTCTACTCGCATAATGGCATCTCCTTTCTTCCTTGAAATTCGCTTTCTAGTCTTTATATCGGACGAATCATTTTTTTCATTAGTCCAAATAATAAAAAAGAAATGACGGAACACTCTTTCTGCAGTATCCCGTCATTTTCCTACTGATATTCCCGGATCAGGCAATATTGTTTCAATGGGAAATTCTTCTCCACAATGCCATACACCTGAAATCCAAAATTTTTATAAAAATCAACATTTTTTTCATTGTGTGTTTCCAATGAGATCATCATGTGGTGTTCCTGCGCATATGCGATCGTCTCATCTAACAGTTTGGCTGCAATTCCATGATGCTGCATATCCGGATCGACTGCCAGATAAATGATATGAAGCCTCTGTGTCTGATGCAGCTGATCAGTCCAGCTCGAGTTCAGGTAATCTCCACCCTTGATAAAATTGTGGAACGTTGCAAGTGTCGGATCTTCTTTGATCAAATATGCATCCGTATGGATCGTCGCCCACGACTCCGTCAGGAAAAAATGAAACATATTGATATGTTCCGCTTCATCCGACACAACAAGAATACTGTTTAATTCTTTACTGTCCGCAAAAATCTCACATGTCTCATAAAATTCATCCATATCACATTGAAATAATTCCGGCATCAGCCGTTTTCTTACTTCGGCATCCGGGATCAGCGTTTCATAAAGTGGATCGTGCGCAAAACAACGGTATAACAGCTGTTCTAATTTTGGCAGATCTTCACGCTCTACCCGGTATAATTTGTCCGATTTCATATTTTTCTTATCCCCTTTTATTGTATCAAAACATTTCCTGTATTGTCTGAGCGATTGCTTTTATTATATCAAAACATTTCCTGTATTGTCTGACTGATTTCTTTTAACGTACCCAATAAACGTCCGGTCTGTTTATTATAACATTCCTTCAGGTAATGCAATTCTTCCCGATAGTCCGTGTCCGCCTCTTTTCTTTTCTTCAGCAGACATTTTACCACATGGTAGAGATCCTCATGCTCTAACAACCGGCCATAACCCCATTTTAAACGCTCCTTCGGCTGGTTGAACACATAATCCGTAAAATGGCGGTAGACATATTCATCAAACATAAACGCATATGCATTGTTATCCACCTGATAAATTTTTTCCAGTGCTTTATCCACATCAGACTGTTCTAAAGCATCTATGGTATCCTGCAGCAAGCCAATATTTTTCCACAGGATCTCGTGTGGGAAAAATACCTCTCCATACCAGTCAATACGGACAAAACAATCCTGCTCCTGCTTAAACTTTGCAAGCAGTTTTGCCTCCCTGCTTCTGTTTTCCACAAAAAGCTGCTCTGCCTCTTCCATATTACCATTTGCAAGAAGCATGTGGTAGCGGGCATTGATTGCGGCAGTCTGGTCGTAAGACTGTTTTTCTTTTTTCTGTGCCTCTTCTGTTACCTGAATTAATTTTTTGGCGGCTGTGGCAATCTGTTCCTGCCCAATCTGATTTTTCTTTGTCTGTGACAATATTTCTTCCGCAGCGGTCACAATCCTGCTGTCTCCCGCGATCACACGCTCTAAAACCGGTGTAAAATCAAGCGGCACAACTGCCGTGTCATCCAGTGCTAAGATCAGCAGTGTGAACAGCTCATGGTGCAGCCGGTAAACCGCCTCATCATAAAAATCATCATTATCAAACTGGGAATGGTAATGTGTTTCCATGAAACTTCCGCCGGTAAAATCATTGACCATGGAAGGGATTCCTGCGATTGCCATCGAAAAATCATCTGACCAGGTTTCGATCGGTGCCGTCATGCTTGTCATCTCAGGATAAGCCTTTGTCAGTTCCGGAAGTCCGTCTAAATATTCTTTTATATAATGTACATATTCATAACAGCAGCGGATTCTTGCACGCGTGCCGTGTGCCAGCGCCGGCAGCTCAAAATTCAGATCTGCGATCACTTTTCCGACCCATTCCGGATGTGCGGTAAAAATCTGCTCGTAAGCTCCGGTCGACCAGTCAAAGTTGGAATCAACAACGCCCCATTCCTCTGCCGCCATCGCACAGAACACGATCGTGTTGTTCGGCTTGAATCCGCTTTCAATCAGCGTTTTTGCAATGCCAAACATCATGGCGACTGCCGTATTATCATCTTGAAATCCACTGAAATAGGAGTCATAGTGTGCAGACAACAATACCATGCGCTCCGGGTGTTTTCCCGGAATACAGCCTGAAATGTTATAAGTCGTGCAGTCACGTTTTACCCGGCTGTCGGCTTTCAACCATACGGTTGCTTCTTTCTCTCCATCCAGCAGTTCCCGCAATAATGCAGCATCCTCCCTTGAGATGGAAAATGCCGGTGCATCCTCCGGTCCGGCGATATCCTGTGCGTTGAGTGCCTTCGCATCGACTTCTCCATAACCGCCACACTGCACAGCGATCACTGCCGCCGCACCTTTTAAATGTGCCTGATAAACCGGATAATTGATCCACCACTCATCTCTCTGGTTGATATCCACTAACACCAGTTTTCCGGTTACATCTTTCCCTTCATAATCCGCTTCTGTTCCCTTTCCAAGATACATCAGGGAAAATGCCTGCTCACCGTCCGTTACAAAATCTGTCTGATATGCCCCGAGCAATGCGGTATGCCTTTTTCCCTCTTTCGTTTCAAACGTAAGCTCCGCATTTTTAAACTCCCAGCCATCCACGGTAACCGCATTTTTACATACATCCGACAGTCCAAGTTTTTGCATCTCATCCTTTAACATTTCCCCTGTCAGGAATTCTGCCTTCGAACCCGCAGGACGGTAACCGAGTTTTTCGTTTGAGCGAAACTGCTCCATCCGTTTTGCAAGCTGGTACGAGTAATCCGTATCAATATTTTTTATGACCGCTTCCTGCATTGTCATGTGTGTCACACCTTCTTTTTTGCTTCTATTTTTGCTGTTTTTTGTGTTATCTATTTCTTTTTGTATTCAAATTATTTCCTGTTTTTGATTATAACACACTTTTTTGTTATGAACAGTCTTGTGGGGGGATTTTGAGCCGATATAATTATGTGGATGGGTTCGATTCGGATGGACATGGCTGTCGGTATTATTATCGGCGGTGCTTTTACAAGTATTGTGTCGTCACTGGTCGAGGATATTATCAACCCGTTTCTTGGAATTTTCGGTGGCATGAATTTTGACAAGCTGCACTGGAATATTGTTGGGGATGTCACATTGAATTACGGAAAGTTTCTGACTGCTGTGATGAATTTCCTGATCATGGCTTTTGTTGTATTTATACTGGTGAAAGCGTTAAATACCGCTGCTTCGAAATTAGCGGTCAAAGAAGATGCGCCGGAAGAGAAAAAGCCAACTAAGATCTGTCCGATGTGTAAAAGTGAGATTGCGATCGATGCCTGCCGCTGCCCACATTGCACCTCTATCTTAGATGCAAAGGCAGTGGAAGCATTTGAGAAAAATTTGTAATTTTCATTTGCCACAGCAGATGAAAATTCAGGTAAGTAATTATACGAAATGTGAATGATACATTACACTAGTTCAGGCTGTCTGTCTTTGTGTCATGAACGATACAAAGCAGGCATGTCTGTCCATCCATTTTCCGATCAGTCCGATCACTTTTCCCATAGTAAATGCGGCTAAAATAGTTCCGATCCCAAGGCCGTCAAGATGTCCTAAAAATGCAAAGGTCAGTCCGGCTGTCACGGCAAGGCAGGTAACATCAAATCCAACTTTGATCTTAGAATAGGTAACGGATGTGATATCCGACAATTCTCTCGGGAATAAATCCGTCGGTATGATCGGCAGTTTGCATCGGTTCGACAAAGCAATTCCAATACAGAGCAAAATATAACTGATCAGAAAATAGATTACACGATATCCCGGCGTCAGCGGCAAAACATTGATCCAGCTCTCATGCACATCCAATAATTCGCTGAATGCAAATCCCACTACAAAACTGAACAGATACTGCGGCACAAATTTTTTCCGCAGGATCATGAGACTTAGCACCAGAAGTCCCTGAAATATATAAGTCCAGGTTCCAAGCGATACGCGTGTGAAAACTTCGGAAAATGCATACGGCACGCTTGATATTGCCGAGATGCCTGCACCGGAATGCAGCATCAGTACAACACCAAGACTGTTGATGGCAACTGCGACCATGAGTGCAAGTTCCCCGCGGACCGTGCGGCGGGATTTTTCTTTCTGTATTTCTGTTTCTTTCATTTTAAATATTTCCTCCCGGGGATGTTTTTACAGAAGTCCTGCTTCTGCATTTATGGCCATCCCCAAATTTCAGAAACACTTTACACCTTTCTAATTCATTTAACAAATCAATAGTTTTTATAGTTCGATAGACAGTATCTATTAATCGTGATAAAATGAGCAAAACAGGAAGGAAAATCCTCTCCTCGCCATTGGGCTCGGATTTTGCTTCGCAAAACAAGGAGGATTGCCATGAACTTATTCCAGCTTCGTTATTTTGTAACTTTAGCAAAAATGCAGCACTACACAAAGGCTGCACATGAACTTTGTATCACACAGCCGAGTTTAAGCCATGCGATCTCGCAGTTGGAGGCAGAACTTGGCGTGGCACTTTTTGAAAAAAGCGGACGCAATACTACACTCACAAGTTTTGGGGAAGAGTTTTTAATCTGCGTAAACCGCACGCTTGCCACATTGGATTCCGGAGTTTCATCCCTGCAGCGGAGCGCACGCGGTGACGGATTGATCCGGCTTGGCATGCTGCGTTCCCTCGGTGTCAGTTTCATTCCGCAGCTTGCCGCGCGTTATCTGGCATCCCATCCTGAGCATGATGTGCGTTTTACATTTCATACCGGCTCGACCGGCGATCTTGTCAACGGTCTCTCGGCAAGGGATTATGATCTGATTTTCTGTTCCATGCCGCCGGAGACAGAATCGTTAGACACTGTGCCGATCACCCACGAGGATCTGGTACTTATCGTTCCAGACCATCACCCACTGGCAGCAAAACAGTCCGTTGCATTGACGGAAACGCTCATCTATCCACAGATTTATTTTTCCCACGGTTCCGGTATGCGTGCCGTTGTGGACCATCTGTTTTCACAGATCAATGCAGTACCGCAGATTGCCTATGAGACAGAGGAAGCCGAGGTGATTGCGGGACTCACTGCACAGGGTTTTGGCATTGCCGTCGTTCCTTATATGGATCTTTTATTAAAGCTGGATGTGAAGATTCTGCAGATCAGTGCGCCTGTATGGGAGCGTAATCTGTATATGATTCATGACCGGCAGGCGTTTATGCCGCCTGCCGTAAGAAATTTTTGTGAATTTGTTTTAAAAGAATGTAAGTATCCTATGATACCAGATTAATTCTGCCACAGGATCTGTTGTTTTGTGAGCATTGGATAATGCACCGGAACACTTCCGTCAAGATCTTCTCTGTGCATGTCCACCGCCGTGATCTGGCTGTTGGAATATGTGGTGTAGTAATAAATTCCACGGCTTGCATTACAGCAGGAGGTGTAGATCGTGATCTCATATTTTCCATCGGATACCTCGCAGCAGCCTCTCTGCTGGTCGACAGATCCTAAGATATGGAAAAACTGTGCCACACTCTCCTCCTCGGAATCGTCAGAAACTGCGTTCATTTTTGTAAACGCGACTCTCGCAAAACGGGAAGCTGATGAAAGATCACCCGGCAGTCCTAATGCTCCCATGCCACGACTGTACATATTCAGATCCAGTTTATCCGTAAAATGATTTTCCGGCTGTTTTGGTGACAGTCCCATGTAATTATTCAGCATAAACATCTGCTGCTCAAATGGCGGATTGTTTGTCAGGACACCAACCGGATTTTCATGGATATGCAGTCCGTCTTTCATGGATTCTACTGTAATCGATCCACTCTTATCTGAGATGATCCAGTGTAGCATGCCGGACGGCAGATTTTCACTGAACGGCGTATCCACAATATTTAAATCTGCAATCAGCTCCCGCACCTCATCTAACGTTGCGCACTGCGCAAGCACCCATGGAATAAATTCAAAGGATGCCACATTTTTTTTACCGCTTTCTTCCTTATGATAATATGCATTGCCGACAAAATTAAGTCCCGCCATGCCGACGCCTTTTTCGTTCACCGCATCATAATAAAGCGGATAATCTCCTGCCATGTGCGCCATGCCAATGATCGCATAATGTTTTTCCAGATTTTCCGTGTGACGGAAATGAAATGGATAATTCCGCGGTGTCACCGCGATTTCCTCGCCATAAGAAAATTCATAATCTAATGTTCTTCCAAAATAAAAGTCTTTCGTCAGGTAAGTTGCTGCTGTACACATAAAATTCTCCATTCTTATATTGTTTTCAAGCCGGGGCTTTCGTACGAAAAATCTAGCCAATCTCGTCCACGTTTGCCCCACGCAGTTTAATTCCGTCTGTCTGTTTTAAATCCTGCTGGTATGGATTCGACTCATTATAATATCTGATCTGTGTGTCCGTCACACCACCGGAAATATAAGAACGGCCACATTCCGGGCAGACCGATGTCTGGACTCTGACGGATGCAGATACCACTTCGCCGTTTTGCGTGGCAGCTTTGTGATACGCATTGGAAACATGCTGCCCCTCATGTGCCCGGACAGCAGAAGATGCCGCTTCCGGTGAAATATGCGCAGCATTTTTAAAGGAAACATTCGCTTCGTTAGAGCCATCAACATATTTGCGGTTTTTACAGGTCTGGCACTCTGTGGTCTTAGATTTATCGACTGCGCCTTTCTGTCCCAGTTCATCTTTATTATTAACATTATTCCGCTGATTTAAATTATTATCATAGAAATCTGTGATATTCCATTTGTATCCATCCACGCCACCGATCATAACGCTCCTCCCCTCCATCCCCATAGGTCTTTTATACCCAAGATTCATCATACGGCAAATCTGCAATTCAATATGCCAATTTTTACAGTTGAGATAATATGCGACAAATACGAAATTCATCCTACTAATTTTCATAACTGTCGGTTTCAAAATTGCTCGTTCACCTTTATTATACGCCCGATCTTACCGTCTTTCAATCCATCTTCTGATTCTCATCCATAAAACAGCCGACAATATGTTGCTGGTCACACACTCCGCTCAAAATGCCGTCTTTGCAGGTAAAATATTGGATGGAAATGGAAAAATATTTACTTTTCTTTAAAAAATACCACAGGTAATAGATGCTTGCCAAAATATTTCCGATTGTCGTCGCAACTGCGGCTCCCGCAGCTCCCATTCCCATACCGCTGATCAACACCGGATCTGACACGATATTGGCGACGGTGCCGATCATACTGCCGATCATTGCCTCCTTACTTACACCCTCCGCGCGCACAACAAAGCTTGCCGCTGCCGACCAGATGATAAACGGCGCCCCGTATGCAATGTGAAAAGTGTATCCTTTTGCATAGAGAAACGTCTGCTCGTTTGCTCCGAACATATTTAAAACTGGCGTCATAAATACCATTAAAATGACTGCAAGTGCTACACCGACGACCAGGGATGCATATGTCACAAACGCGGATACCTGTTTCATTCTTTTTTCATTTTTCTCTCCCATCGCCATGGATGCAGCCGCACTGCCGCCCATTCCAAACATGTTGGCAAATGCCATAAACAGTATAAAGATCGGGTTTGTCAGGCTGACTGCCGCCACCTGCAGCGGATCGCCGGTCTGTCCGGCGAAAAAAGTATCCGCCATGTTGTATACAACTGTTACCAGACTGCTGATCACACTCGGGATCGCCATCTTTGCAACCGCCTTCGGGACGGGAAGGCTGCTCATCAGTTCATTTTTTCTCCTTTCTTTCGGTGGTTTTTCATGAAAAAACGCTTTCACACTAATTACCATTTCTACACCGATATTATCCTCAATATATAATGGGCGAAAGTTCCTTTGTTCAAGTCCCTTTCGCCCATTTCTTCTTTCTTTTTAACATTTTCACAGTCTTTTCGGGCGAAACCATCTTCTGTTCTCCTGTTTTCGCCCTGATTTTTTCATTTTCGTGGGCTATTGGCTTCATCCCTTATAACGCTTTCGCCCATTCTCTTCTAAATCTCCATTAGACTTCGGTAAAAATGGATGAATCTCTTTCATTTTCCGTTCACTTCGCCAATTTTTTCTTTCTTATACACCCTGCACGATTTCATTTAAGAAATACGCGTGCACCCTTGCATCTTCACTCACTTCCGGGTGAAAACTGAGCGCAAGCTGGTTTTTGTAGCGGACTGCTACCGTATCGCCATCCACTATCGCCAATGTCTCTACCTGCGGATCTAAAATTTCATCAATGTATGGTGCACGGATAAAATTCATCCGGTAGGTTCCAACGTGTGTGATCTCAGCATCCGTGACAAAGCTTCCGAGCTGTCTACCATAGGCGTTGCGTTTCACGCTTACCGGCAGGGTTTTTAAATACGCTCTGTCATCGTTGGAAACACGCTCTGCTAAAAGGATCAGCCCTGCGCAGGTCGCAAGCACCGGTGTACCCGCTTCGATCAGTTCTTTTAACTGGTCAGACATGCCAAGGTCTCTAAGCAGTTTTCCCTGTACCGTGCTTTCACCTCCGGGAAGCACGATCCCCTGCAGTCTGCCATTCTGCACAGCCTCTTCCAAATCCTTTTTCTGACGGATCAGGAATGTATCCGCACCAAGCCCGTCAAGCATCGCCTGATGCTCCGCAAATGCGCCCTGCACCGCAAGGATTCCGATTGATACTTTTTCTGACATGATAATCTCCATTCTTGCGCTGTTTTTTGCGCATCTCAAGTTTGTGCGTAAGCATAAATCCTGCGTGTGAAAAATCTTATTTTTCACACTTATCTCCATTTCTGAGCAATTTATTTCCCACGCTCTGCCATAAGCAGCTGTATCTCATCCTCGTTGATGCCAACCATCGCTTCTCCTAAATCTTCAGATAACTCTGCAATCAGTTTTGCATCATTGTAATTGGTCACTGCCTGTACGATTGCTGCTGCACGTTTTGCCGGATTGCCGGATTTAAAAATACCCGAACCTACAAATACGCCCTCGGCACCAAGCTGCATCATCAATGCTGCATCTGCCGGAGTTGCCACACCGCCTGCCGCAAAGTTTACAACCGGAAGTTTTTTGTGGTCATGCACATATTTTACAAGATCATATGGAACCTGAAGCTGTTTTGCCGCCTCAAAAAGTTCATCCTCACGCTTTGCCGCAACTGCCGCGATCTCGGAGTTGATCAGTCTCATATGATGTACCGCCTGAACCACATCACCGGTTCCCGGCTCCCCTTTGGTACGGATCATCGCTGCGCCCTCAGCGATTCTTCTGAGTGCCTCGCCTAAATTTTTTGCTCCGCAGACAAACGGCACCTGAAATTTTGTCTTGTCAATGTGGTAAACATCATCTGCCGGAGAAAGCACTTCACTCTCGTCGATGTAGTCGATTTCTAATGCCTGTAAGATCTGTGCCTCCGCAAAATGACCGATTCGGCATTTTGCCATAACCGGAATGGAAACTGCACCCTGGATCTCTTTGATCAGCTTCGGATCACTCATTCTTGCCACGCCGCCCGCTGCTCTGATATCCGCCGGGATCCGCTCTAATGCCATAACCGCACATGCTCCTGCCGCCTCTGCGATCTTTGCCTGCCCGGCATTTGTGACATCCATGATGACACCACCCTTTAACATCTGTGCCAGTTCACGATTTAATTCATACTGCTCTTTTGTATTATTTATATTACTCATAACTAACTTTCTCCTTTTTCAGACAACCAGTTTGATTTCTGCGCAGTTTTTCAAACAGTTACTCTGTATCAATTTTTTTCCGGATCCTGATGTTATGAAGTATAAGAAAAAACTGGATGCGCGAAAACATCCAGTTTTTTCTTTTTCAACCATGCCAGTTTGTAATTGACATGATCTGAGCATTCATTTTTTATTTCAATCCATGATACCATATCAGCACCAATAAATCTTCTATGCCCGGACTGCCCAGCGCATCTTCGTAGACCGCGCTCTTCCATTCTGTGCACATTCCTGTGCACTCGGTCTTACAACATCTTTTGAATAATCTGCATAAATTCCTGCCCGATAGCCTTCTTTTAATGCTTTTTTGACCAGTTTATCCTCCCCGGAATGAAACGTGAGGATCGCCACACGTCCACCTGGTTTTAAGGCGTCTGGCAGTTTTTCCATGAATTCATATAAGACCTCAAACTCACGGTTCACATCGATGCGGAGTGCCTGAAATGTACGCTGACAGGTCTTTTTGATCGTGTCTTTTTTTTCTTTTTCCGGCAGAAAATCCAGTGTTTTTTCAATCACTTCGCGCAATTTTGTCGTCGTGTCGATCCGGTTGCCTTTTCGTATCTCGTCGGTGATCGCCTTCGCAAGCTCCTCACAGTAAGGTTCATCGGAATTTTCATAGAGCATTCCGGCAAGTTCCTCCCTTGTGATGGTATCAAGACGTTCTGCCGCGCTGATTCCTGCTTCCTGATTTAAGCGCAGGTCAAGTGGGCCATCCACCTTAAATGAAAATCCACGCTTTGGATTGTCGATCTGCATGGAAGATACACCCAGATCCGCTAAAATGAAATCAAAACCGCCGACTTCTTTTGCGATCTCATCGATCGTACAGAAATTCTGCAGCCGGATCGTCAGGATATCCTCTCCGTACCCGAGTTCTTCCAGTCTCTTTTTCGTCTTGGCGGACTCCTCCGGGTCAACATCGGTTGCATAGATATGCCCCTGTCCGTTCAGACAGGCAAGCATTGCTTTTGTATGCCCTCCATATCCTAACGTAGCATCAAAACCGGTCTCGCCCGGCTGGATCTTTAAGGTATCAAGGATTTCCTGCACCATAATGGAAATATGCATTCCTGCCGGCGTATTTCCCTTTTTGATGACATGTTCGATCGTATCCTGATATTTTTCCGGCTGAAGTTCTTTATATTTCTCTTCAAACTTCTTGGGGTATTTTCCCTTGTAACGTACACGCCTCTTGTGCGGTGTCTGCTGTTCCTGTTCCATATGTCTGTCCTTTCTGTTTCCAAATCATGGTTTCAAAAAAATATTTCTTATGATGATCTCAAAACCATCCTTTTCCATCAGCAACTAATGTCTTTCATTATAATTGCTGGATTGGAACAATTCAATGCCTGATTGCTTTGCGCATTATAAAAAATCCCACAACACAAAAAATGCCCTCTTCTGAGAGACATTTACCCGCCTGCTTAGAAAAGAGCATTTTTACTTCATCTGAAATTGTATTCACTGACAAACTGCATGTAATCTCAAATTACATGTAATCTCAAATTACATGTAATCCCAAATTATATGTAAGCCTAAATTACATGTAATCCTAAATTACATAGAATCCCAAGTTTACACCATCATCCGTATCTACTAGATATTCAGCAGATCACTAAATACTTTCAGTGCACCGTCTGTCTCATGTGCAAGAACACGTTTTGCAAGGACTTTACCAAGCTGAACACCTTCCTGGTCGAAGCTGTTTACATTCCATAAGAATCCCTGGAACATGATCTTGTTCTCAAAATGTGCCAATAATGCACCGAGGGAACCAGGATTTACCTGATCACCAATGATGATACTGGATGGACGTCCGCCCTCAAAATTCTTGTTGCGGTTTTCATCAGATTTACCACATGCAAATGCAACGATCTGTGCTGCAACGTTTGCACAGAGTTTCTGCTGGCTTGTGCTGTCCTGGATCACAACATCAGTTCCGATCTGGTTATTTTTAAATCCAACAAACTGTAACGGAACAATATCTGTTCCCTGATGTAATAACTGATAGAAAGAATGCTGTCCGTTGGTTCCCGGCTCACCAAAGATTACCGGACCTGTCGGATAGTTTACAGGTTCACCGAAACGGTTTACAGATTTACCGTTTGACTCCATGTCAAGCTGCTGTAAATGTGCCGGGAAACGGTTTAATGCCTGGGAATATGGCAATACTGCGGTGCAAGGATAACCTAATACGTTACGCTCATATACACCGATCAAAGCATCGAGCATCTCCGGGTTCTTTAATACGTCTTCATTTGCAGAAAGTTTATCCTCAGCGGCTGCACCCTCTAAGAACTGTGCAAATACTTCCGGTCCGAATGCAAGTGATAAAACAGCACCGCCGACTGCAGATGTGGAAGAGAAACGTCCGCCGATATAATCATCCATAAAGAAAGCTGCCAGATAATCATCGCTCTTTGCCAGTGGAGATGTCTCACTGGTAACTGCGATCATGTGTTTCGAAGCATCAAGTCCTGCTTTCTTTAATGCGTCTTTTACAAAAGATTCATTTGTCAGTGTTTCAAGTGTGGTACCTGATTTAGAAACCAGTACGAAGATAGAATGAGCCACATCGATGGAATTTAAAACTGCTGCTGCATCATCCGGATCAACATTGCTGATGAATTTTGCTTCCATTTTAAAAGTATTATTTTTCTTTGCCCAGTTTTCTAATGCAAGATACATTGCGCGAGGACCGAGGTCACTGCCACCGATACCGATCTGAACAACTGTTGTAAACTTCTCACCTGCTGCATTGGTGATCTCACCTGCATGTACTTTGTTTGCAAAATCAGCGATTCTGTTCTGCTGCTCTACATAAAAAGCACGTTTGTCCACGCCATCAGCGTTTACAGCATCACCGAGCTGTCCACGTGTCATATGATGAAGTACCAGACGTTTTTCACCGGTATTTACAACTTCTCCATTGTAGAGAGCCTTAAACTTCTCTGCAAGCTGTGCCTCTTTTGCAAGTTTTACGAGTGCATCAAGCACGTCATCATCAACAGCTTTTGCTGCATAATTGTAAGAAAAGCCCTCCGCCATAGGAATGCTGTAATTTTTTACACGCTCTGCACCGTTCTCGCCTGACATTACTTCTGCAAGGTTTACACGGGAAGCCTTTGAAAGTTCCTTATAAGAATCAAGGGTATCTAAGTTGTTCCAGGTAATCATAATGTCCTCCTTGTTTTTCAGAGAAAATGTGCTTTCCATAAAAACACGCATTTTCATCTGTAAATAAATTTTTAATCACTTAAAATTTTTTTAGCTTAAGTGATTATACTATTAAATATCTGCAAGTTCAAGACTCTGCCCGAATATCACGAAAAATTACTAAAAAAATGTAAAAATCATGCACTTTTTACCATATTTATATTCTTTATATTGACATTATTCTACCTTTTTGAATGATATTTCTGATGTTTAATTTCTGATCCAGCAACAGCACATTTCCATAATTGCCAACTGCGATCTTACCATAATCTTCCTCCACACCAATGGCTCCTGCCGGATTTTCCGTTGCCGCTAACACTGCCACTTCAAGTGGGATTCCCATGTTCTGCACACAGTTTTTCATGCAGTCAAACAGATTTGTGACACTGCCCGCAATGACACCCGGATCTTTTGTCAGGACTGCTTTTTTCCCTTTTACGGTCACATCCTGTCCACCAAGCTGGTAATCTCCGTCTAAAAGTCCTGTTGCTTCCATGCTGTCAGAAATCAGTATCACTTTATCTGCCCCGAAGATGCGGAATGTGGTTCTCACCATCGCCGGATGGATATGGATGCCGTCTGCGATCAGCTCCACCTCTGCCCCCGCCTCAAGTGCCGCTATGACTGGTCCCGGTTCCCTGTGATTGATTCCAGGCATGGCATTATAGAGGTGTGTCATGTGGCTTGCACCTTTTTTTAATGCCTTACACGCCGTATCATAATCACAACAGGTATGTGCAATGGAGATTTTTACTTTGTCATGGCACTGCTCAATAAATTCCATGGCGCCCTCTCCCTCCGGTGCGATGTCTACCAGCCTGATCAGTCCGCCGCTTCTTTCCTGCAGACGCAGAAACATTTCTTTATCCGCCGGCATGATGTATTCCGGGTTCTGTGCACCGGCTTTTTTTATATTGATAAATGGTCCTTCCATATTGATGCCGACTAAATCTGCTCCCGTATCTTCCTGATAGTCCGCTGCCTTATCCATGATATGTCCTAAAATTTCTTCATTATAAGACATGGTTGCCGGACAGATTGCAAGAACACCGTTTTTTGCTTCATACTCCGCTATTTTTAACAATTCCTCTTTCGATGCCTGACAAAAATCATAACCTACCGCTCCATGGAAATGGATATCCACAAGTCCCGGTATTGCATACATTTCCGCTCCATCAACCACATCCTCCTCTGTGGCTTCCAGTGCACCATGCTCTGCAATCTCTGCAATGCGCTCGTCTTTAATTCTGATATCCTTCTTTTCAAACCTGTGGTCTGATGTATAAACCATTGCATTTTTGATGATCATAATTAATCTCCATTCCTGCGCTGCTTTTAAGCGCATCACAAGTTAAATCTTGCATGTGAAAAATGTATTTTTCACACTAATCTCCATTCCGCCGCTTCTTTTAGATCTCAGTAAGCGCTTCTTCATCTGCGATCAGTGTGAAATCCGGATGCATCTGCAGAATGGATGCCGGGACTTCCGGTGTGACCGGTCCGGTAAATGCTTTTTTGATGATATCCGCCTTATTTTTCCCATTTGCGATCATGATGACTTTCTTTGCCTGTACGATTGGCAGGATGCCCATGGTATATGCCTGACGCGGAACTTCATCCTTACTCTCAAAAAATCTCTTGTTTGCCTCGATCGTGCTCTCCGTCAGTTCCACACAGTGTGTATTTTTTTCAAAATGATCCGCCGGTTCGTTAAAACCGATATGTCCGTCCAGGCCAATTCCAAGAAGCTGCATATCAATACCACCGGCAATTTCGATGATCTTGTCATATTCCCTGCAGACTTCCTCACTGTTAAGATTTTCTCCGTTTGGAATGAAAATGTGGTCTTCCCTTACATTTACATGTTTAAACAGATTTTCCTGCATAAAACTCCAGTAGCTCTGTTCGTGGTTTCTTTTGATTCCTCTGTACTCATCGAGATTGATCGTTGTGATCTGTGAAAAATCAACTTCCCCCCTATTGTATGCTTCCACGATTTTTTGATATGCACCTACCGGTGAACCGCCGGTAGCAAGTCCTAAAACCGCATCCGGTTTTAAATTTACCTGTCCTAAAATCAAATTTGCTGTCTTTACAGAAACCTCATCATAGTTTTTCACTTTAATAATTCTCATGTTATTTTCCTCCCTCTCCCTACTGGTATGAATCATATGACATCATAAAACGTTCTTTTACCGGCTTTGTATCAACCCCACATAACAGGCAGCACATGATACATGCGCCATATACCGGCGGATAGTCCGGAACGTCTAATTCAATATCCGGATGCAGCATCTCTTTTAGCATTTCCCGGAATGCCGGTTTCTGTTTTAAAATTCCGCCGGATGCAACCACATATTTTCCGATATCATAATGATCCACGGCAAAATTGATAAGTTCCGCTAAACATGCTGCATTGTTCTTTAAAATCTGCTCGGCGATTTTATCCCCATTTTCATATGCCAGAAATACGCACGGCGTAAACGAAGCAATATAGGACTGGTTTTTACTGTAGATGTCCTGGATGCTCTCCCATACCGTATTCCCTAATTTTTCCTCAACAAGATCCGTCAGTATCGTATGTTCTCCGATCCCGTCCCTTGCATCCTGCGCTGCACAGATCGCATCCCGTCCGATGTGGTAGCCGCTGCCGCCTTTATCAAGCAGATAGCCGCGCCCGCCAAAATGCTTTAAATTTCCATTCTGGTTTGCGTAAATGATCATTCCGGTTCCGCTGATTGCAGCCACACACCGGTCAAGATTTTTTCCACAGGCAATGACGTTATAGATGTCATTTTCGCACTGGATTTTTACTTTCGGATATTTTTCTTTTAACATCTTTTTGATCTTTGATGTATTGTTTCCGGAATCTAATCCTGCAGCACCCACAAAGATTCCGCTGATCTTCCCTTTGATCTTCATGAGCGTATCAATGCCAAGCTGCAGGATGTTCATTGCCTCCTCCATTCCTACCGTATTCGGATTGCAGCCGTCTAATACGATCCGGTTTAAGATCCGTCCACTCTCAGAAAATAAGACAAACTCGGTTTTTGTTCCTCCCCCGTCAATTCCGATCATCATCTTTTCGCCTTCACTGCTCTCTCCGATCAGTGTATCAATGGATACATCTAAAATCTCTGAAATTACACAGAGATTCTCGATACTCGGACAGGACTGCCCGCACTCCCACTTCGATACTGCCTGCGGGCTGATCCCTAATTTTTCTGCAAATTCATACTGGTTTATTCCCCTTTTGTTCCGGTATGTTTTAATGTTCTCCGCCATTGTCATGATATCAAACATTTCGCATCCCCCATTTCGTTTTTTCTAATTTCATTATAAAACTAATAGTTGTTATTTCAAGCATGTACTAGTTGTTATTCCTTTTTGTGCGTCAACCATTAGTTGATATATAAATAGAAAAACAGAGCGGATATCGTACAAGTACAATACCGCTCTGTAAAAGTTATACTTTTTAGTCCATATAAGCACCCTTCATCGCACTGGTCGCGTGCTGTGCATACAGTTTTAACAGACCACGTTTATATTTGCTGGTAAATCCTTTCCAGTTCTTTTTCCGCTCCTCTAAAATCTGTGCTATTTCTTCCTCCGTCTTTTCCTCACCTTTCACACCTACGATCGCAAGACGGCGGTTTGCAACATCAAGTTCAATGAGATCTCCCTCTTCCACAAATGCGATCGGGCCGCCGGCTGCTGCCTCCGGAGATACATGTCCTACGACCGGTCCTCTGGATGCGCCGGAAAAACGTCCGTCTGTGATCAGTGCAACGCTGGCTGCAAGTTTCGGGTCAGAACAGATTGCCTCGCCGGTGTAGAACATCTCCGGCATACCGCTGCCTCTCGGTCCCTCGTAACGGATAAATACAGCATCCCCCGGAACTACTTTACCCTTTAAGATCGCATCGATCGCTTCTTCCTCACTGTCATAAGGTTTTGCATTTAATCTTGCATGGAACATTTCTTTCGGACAGGCAGTGTGTTTGATGACTGCTCCCTCCGGTGCAAGGTTGCCGCGCAGAATCGCAATACTTCCATCCGTACCGATCGCATGGTCAAAGTCTGCGATGATATCGGTACGTTTGATTTCTTTTCCGATCAGTGCTGATTTTTCTTTTAAAATTGCATCACAGTGTTCGTAAAAACCGTTTTTCTTTAACTCTTCTAAGTTTTCGCCAAGTGTCTTTCCGGTCACTGTCATCACATCAAGATGCAGCATGCTCTTGATCTCTTCCATAACTCTTGGCACACCGCCTGCATAGTAAAAATACTGTGCCGGCCAGTCTCCTGCCGGGCGGATGTTCAACAGATAATGCGCACCGCGGTGCATTCTGTCAAATGTATCTGCATCAATCTCAAAACCAAATTCGTGAGCGATTGCCGGAATGTGCATAACCGCATTGGTAGAACCTGAAATCGCTGCATGTACCATGATCGCATTCTCAAGGCTTTCCATCGTAACGATATCTTTTGCAGCAATGCCCATCTCGACTAATTTCATCAACTGTTTTCCCGCATCATAAGCAGCCTGCTTTAACTCCGGTGCAGTCGCCGGCATCAGCGCTGTTCCCGGAAGCATCAGTCCGAGTGCCTCCGCCATAACCTGCATCGTTGAAGCAGTTCCCATAAAGGAACATGCGCCACAGCTCGGACATGCATTGTGCTTGTAATAACGAAGCTGTTCTTCCGGAATCTCACCACGCTCATACTGTGCGCTGAATTTTCCGATCTGCTCTAAAGTTAAAAGCTCATTGATCTTGCAGCCCGGATCATTTTCTACATATTCCGGTTTTACAACGGTTGCTTCCATAACTCCGCCGGTCACAACGATCGCACTCATTTCTTTTAAACGACCGATACTCATAAGCATCGCCGGCATTGCTTTATCACAGCTTGCGATAAACACTCCGCCGTCAAAAGTTGTTGCGTTCGCCTGTGCTTCCACAAGGTTGGTAATCGCATCTCGGTGTGCTAAGGAATAATTGATTCCATCATGTCCCTGTGACATGCCATCACACATATCTGTCGCATAATAACGCGCTGCTTTTCCGCCGTTTTCGTCAACACCTTTTACTGCTTCTTCCACAAAAATATTTAAATGACTTGAACCCGGATGACTGTTTCCATAAGTGCTCTCTATGATGATCTGCGGTTTGGAAAGCTCCTCCTCTTTCCATCCCATACCCATGCGGAGCGGATCCATCTCCGGTGCAAGTTCTCTTACTTTCTGACTTCTTAATTCCATATTAATCTCCATTCCTGCGCTGCCGTCCATCGCATCTCAGGTTTGTGCATAAGCACAAATTCTACATGTGAAAAATGTATTTTTCACACTAACCCTATTTTCTGCGCTACATTCGCGCATCTTAAGTTTATTTTTCACATTTCTTCTATACAAAGAAAGAAATAATAAGTGCTACGATAAATCCGGTTCCACCAACTAATGTCTCCATGATTGTCCATGTTTTTAAAGTAGTTTTCTCATCAAGTCCGATCAATGATCTTACCAGCCAGAATCCGGAATCATTAAAGTGTGAGCAGACTGTCGCACCACCAGCAACGGCTGCAACCACACATGCAAGATACATCGGTGATAAGGATGCAATCTCTGGCATTGCTGCTACGATTCCTGCTGCCATGGTCATTGCTACGGTTGCAGAACCTACACAGATTCTGACAAGTGCTGCAACTAAAAATGCTACAACAACGATCGGCAGATTTACGGATGCGACTGCATTACCAATGATCTCACCTAAACCGGAATACTGTAAAATGTAACGAAGCACACCGCCGCATGCTGTCACAAGAAGGATCAGTCCTGTCGGCTCTAATGATTTTGTGAGGATCTTCTCTAATTCTGCCATAGAATAACCATGTCTGGTTCCAAGGATAAACATTGCTGCTAATGTTGCAATCAGGAGTGCTGCAAACGGCTGTCCTAAAAAGTTAAACAGCGGCTGTACACCTGCTAATGCCGGTACCACTCCTGCAACGGATTTTAATATGATAAGTACCAGAGGAATCATGATAATGGTAACAACGGATGCAAAACTCGGAAGTTTGGATTCATCAATATCTTCCTGATTTGCGATCTGCTCCGGAACCGGAACATAAAATTTCTTCCCACAGATTGCTCCCCAGACCGGACCTGCAACGATCATCGCAAAAAATCCACAGCATACACCGACTAAAATAACCCAGCCAAGTTCCACGTTTAACATGGTAGCAACTAAAACCGGTCCCGGTGTCGGCGGAATGAATGCATGTCCCACGGCAAGTCCTGCTAAAAGCGGGATTGCATAAAACAGGGATGATTTCTTTGTTCTTTTGGCAAGAGAAAATGCCAGCGGAATTAAAATGATAAGTCCTGCATCAAAAAATACCGGGATGGAAATAACAAGACCGGTGATTCCAAGCGCCCATGCAGCCTTCTCATCTCCAAATTTCTTTACCATTGTAACTGCCAGCGTCTGTGCTCCACCCGATGCTTCCAATATCGCACCAAACATGGAACCTAGTCCTACCAAAAGAGCGATTCCTTTTAGCGTGTTTCCTATACCATCATCGACCGCTGTTACGATCTCTTCAAATGGCATTCCTGCGATCAGTCCGATTGCAATCGCACCGATTAAAATGGAAAGCATGGCATGAACCTTAAATTTGATAATCAGAACTAACAACAATGCCAGTCCGATAATTGCTGCGATAACCAGTCTTGTGGTATCTAATTCTGCGACGTTACCCATGATATACCTCCTTATCAGCTTTCGTATGACGTCTGATGTTTCGTTGTGTTTATTCTATTTTACAGGGCATTTTTTGTCAATACATCTGATGTCTAGTTCTTTAAAACCTCTTTTTTAGACAAAAAAACAAGGCTTTTCTCTTAAAAACAGCCTTGTTTTTTGTGTATTTTTCCGATATTGCCTTATATTATCAGCACCTGGTGGATGATCATAGGACGTCTTTGCATCTAATTCTCTTTTTTCAACGCCTCTTCCTGTTTTTTCAAAATCATCTGACGATTATAATTAAGGTGCATGATCATAGCATATTTTGCCCCTGCACTGTCCCCTCTTAAAATTGCATCCGTGATCGCACGGTGCGTATCGATCGTCTCCTCTTTTAACTGGCGGTGTGTCAGATTCACGAATGTAATGACCGCTGACTGGATGATCGGCACAAGTTTTTCGATCACTTTATTTTTGCTGCAGCGCGCAATGCAGGTATGAAATTCCACATCCTTCTGAAGGTGGTTCTCTCCTGCAAGATAAAGTGTTTCCACCTCATCACACAGACGTTTTAACTCTGCTTTTTCCTTGTCCGTGGCATTTTCGCTTGCTAACATTGCAATCTCCGGCTCTAACATCAGACGCACATTGCAAAGGTCAAGCGCCAGTTCAAATTTATCCGTAAACTTTGAAAGCCCAAGCGGATCATCCTCTAATCGGTTTGTCCCGATCACATAGGTTCCGGACCCCCGGCGGACTTCAAGCACTCCTTTGGAAACCAGGCTTTTTACAGTTTCACGTACCGTACTCCGCCCAACACCAAACAGTTCTGCCAGCTCAAATTCATTTGGCAGCTTCTCACCTATTTTTACCGGCGTATGTAAAATATAGTCCATCAATTCTTCTTCTACATGCGGTGCTAACAATTCCCGGCTCTTTTTCTCCATATTGTTTCATTTTCTCCTTTGTGCTGGATGATTTCTAAAGACATCATACCACTTTTTTCCGGATGTTTGGAAACTTTTATCTCGCCTTCGCAAAATATTCGTTTAATATCTCTTTGATATAGTGATAACGTCTCGCATAGGAATTTTCCACGCGGATGATCTGCATATGGTGTGCTTTGCAGATTTCATTTTTCTGTCTGTCCCTCTCCCGCACCACCTCATCCTCAAAATGCTCCTTGCCGTCAAGTTCGATCGCAAAAACAGGCATCTCCTGTTTTCCTCTTTTTTCGTAGACAACAAAATCAAATCTTCCCATATAAAACAGGTTATCGTAAGTGACATTTTCCTTAAACACCTGTGATATGGCGACCTCTTTGTGAATCGTGTATCTGTTTCTGGTGAGCCAGATATTTTCCAGCGCATGTGTCAGATTCTTTAAAAATGCAGTTTCTGTCTCTGTGGAAAACGGCTGTATTCCAAGTGCCCTCGAACTGACATGTTTTTCCGTGATCTTTGATTCACCGTTCGTTTTCACATATTGCACCAGCTCGTATAGGTCATCATCCTCATTTCCCTGATGAAGACGTTCTAATTCCTTTTCGTCTGCTAAAAGGATCAGCTTGTCTTTCGCCCGCGAAGTTGCGACATTGATCAGCTCTTTATTATTTTTAAGCCAGTCATAAGTGCCTTTCCCGGTCCGGTCACTGAGTGCTGTAGAAAACAGCACTACGTCCTTCTCATCTCCCTGAAACGCATGTACCGTCCCACACACAACATGTTCAAATCCATTTTCTCTGATCCCCTGCTCAATCAACATCCTCTGATTTACAAACGGTGTAATGACAGCAATGCTTTTATCCTGATTTTCCGCTGCATAATGCATAATCTCTTCCACTTCTGCGGGTGAGGTATTTTTGATGTCACTTTGACCTCCAGCCACATTTACATAGACAAGCGGCTGTTTTTCCCTGCTGTCAGAATGCACCTGCAGCTTTGAGTTATAATATTTTTTATTGTTAAAGTCGATAATTTTTTCATTACAACGGTAATGATTGCGCAGCAAAATCTCATCACTGACCGCATCACAGGCAAGATAAGTCTTATAAATAGAATTTTCGCGGTAATCATATTCATCTGCGACATGGTATTTTCTGCGCAGCCTGCGGTTAGTAAGCTCATCTAATAAGATCACAGGCTTTAACTGCTGCGGATCTCCCACCAGCATCAGTTTTTCGCCACGGATAATGGGCACTAACGAAATTGCTACATTGCACTGGCTTGCCTCATCCATGATCGTCATGTCAAACAGTGGTTCCGGTTCCCCTAATTTATGGGCGGAAATGCAGGTCGTTATCATGATCGGAAATACCTTCTGCAATTTTTTCACGTTCTCTGATTTCTGCAGATACTTGTTAAATGCCACCGCCTGCTCATTCGGATCGTCATCATCATCCAGAATTTCCCGCAGATCCCCAAATCTGTTACTTTCCAGCTCCTTAATGTATTTTGCTGACATATAAAATAGATACTGATAAAACTCTTCCTCATTACGGTCTAGGAGCACCATCGCATCCTGCTCGGATATCTCACCGATCTTTTTGATTTTTTCATCCAGATTCCGAAGCTGGCGTCCCTGAAGATCTGCATGAAAATGAAAGAGTGTTGCGACATTTTTCATCCGCTCCTGATATTCCATTACCTGTGTCAGCGTCTCTTTACGTTCTGTCAGATCTAAGATTTCCTCATACTCCTTTAATCTGCCGGAAAGCTGTTTTGCACGGTCGATCCTGTCACCCTTCCGCCGGTCTAACGTAGACGAAAACACTTTAATTCCCTGCACTTCTCTCCGAAGCTGATTAATATAGCGGATGCATTCTTTTACCTTATCCTGGTTTCCAAGGCGTAATACCGGAAATGCGATTCGTTTTCCTTTATAGGTCAGGGAACTTAATTTTTCAAATACGTTGTCTATGGGAACATTATTGTAGGATGCAAACAACACCGTCATATTATTAAAAAACGCCGTTACGATCGTATTTAAGATTGTATTTGTCTTGCCGGTTCCCGGCGGTCCCTGAATATAGGCAAGCGGATATTTCATGGCATTATTGATGGCAAGAAGCTGGTCAAGATTGATATTGCGATTTAACAGAGCGATCGGATACGCTTTCGTTCTTCGCGGCCGCTCTAAAAGATCTCCGAAAAAAGCACGGATTGGAAAAGTAATCTGTTCTTTTTCGTACATATCAAGGATTGCCTTATATTCCTCATGCAGGTTCAGTACACAGTCCATACCAAGTCCAATGACATAGGGCATATCATCCACAACCGATTTTGTTCTGCTTTTTTCTGCGATAGCATCTTTTATTTTTTCAAGATTTGTTTCAAAATCGGACAGCAGTTCATATTCATCCGCATCTAAATATCTCCGGATACTTTCCTGTGTTCCTCCTATGGTAAACTGCGTGCAGACCGTGATATCCTCATCCGGTTTAAACGCTTTATTTCTCACATCAAGATTCAGATTCCGGTATGCAAGTACATACAAACCCTTTTTCGTATGGATACTTAAAATATTAAGCGCCAGCTTCTTTATATGGAGTGTCTTTCCCTGTTTATCCTCCCGGCTCATCCTCCACTGAAAGTTCGTCACAATTTCCTTAAACTGCTCCTCCGACAACTGGTACTCTCCGTCACGCACCCGGTCGCCATCTATATAATGCACCAGCTCATAATCTGTGGTATACGGCGTGGCATCCAGTTTGCTGCACATTTCCAGATAACTTAGTATTTTTAAATTAGCCGTGTTTGCAAAAAGGTTCTGATAACGCTCCGGATGCAGTGCAATGTCTTCGGTCAGCTGTTTGTTTTCCGGACAATAAGAACCTTCTATAACCTCGGTAGACAGGATAGCATCAATATAAATTTTATCGTATTCTTCAATCGTGCACCTGTTCAGATGAAGTCCTTCTACTTTTAGTGTCCGGTTACGTGGATCTAAATCCCGGATTCCGATCCAGTAGTTTGTATGTTTGCCTTCTTTGTTCAGATATTCAATTTTCAGCCATTTTCCTTCATGAATGGCTTTGAAGATATCCCTGCATATACTGTTCATATAATCTACACTTTTATTGAATTCTTACCATTTCCGGATTAGTCTTAAAATAAGATGCCCTTGAAACTTTATTTTTTTCCAGATACTGATTTTCTACCAGATTTTCCAACACCTGTTTTCTGAAATAAGTAGAATCACTTACTCCCAGATACGATACAATCTCGGAAACCTTGCGTGCCTGATAATAACAAAATGATAACACCTTTTCATCATAGACCGTTCCATTTGGTACTGGTGCAAAAAGTATATTCGGTACACCACTGTCTTCCACTCCATCTGAATATGTCAGATCCGGAAGCACCAGTGTAAAATGATCTGATGAAGAATATATATATGGCCGATGTGTTTCATCGACATTCTGATATTCTTCCATAATTTTCTCAAATCCTGTCCCTGCTGCCTCCATAACATTGCAGTTTACCAATACAGACGTTATTAATTCATTTCTCCTTTTCGAAATGATTCCGGATAAATCATACGTTTTCCCAATTTTTTCACCTATGTAAAAACCTCCTGGGGAAGAAATTTCCAATCTGTCCTTAAACATATCCATCTGAATCTGTGTTCCGTCTAAAAAGTAATCACGATGTGCAACCGCATTGATCACACCTTCAAACAATGCACGTTTTGGATATGCATCTATATTTTTTCTTGTATTATCCAGTTTTATCATGGAATGATTCATTCTCTGTTCCACAAATTCTATCATGTAATTAATATCTGCAATTATATTTCCATGGAAACGGTTGACTGTAACAATCCGCTCACTTCCCTTATTAAACCCTGAGAACACAGAACATACAACCTCTGTTTTTTTTCCCTGATAGTCATCTCCAAAAAGCACTGCACCATTGACAAGCAGCCCATTTTCATTATAAAACCCCATCGACATTAAAGCTTTTTCCGATAATTCTTTTCCATTATTATGCAATGCATAAAATTCCTGAAGCGTCTTATAATTTTCTGCTTCGTATTTTTTATCCGACAAAAGAAGATCAAACTGTGTGTTCCTGCTTTTAACACTCATTTCTATAATCTCTTCGTAGGTTGCACCATTTGTAAATCCGTCCCGTCTCATAAAAATGGACGGAATATTTTTATACTTTAAAATGACCGGCTTTACAACTGATTCCGGTATATACACATGTATAATAAATCGTTCATTTCCGTTTGCCTCATAACGCACAAAAGATACTTTCATCTGTGGTCTCGGTGACAGATGTTCGTTCACTTGATTATTAAAATAATTCCGTTCATTGTCAGCTTCTTTTCTGTTAAAACCTATCAGCTTATTTGTTTTATCTTCGACTCCGATATAAAAATCTCCTCCGGAAGCATTTGAAAATCCGGCAATGCTTTTCAGCCATCCCACAACATCTTCCCGATTCAACCTGCTCTTACATTCACATTTATCACTTTCCAACTCGACGTTTTCTACAATCTCTTCCAAATACATCGCTTATCACCCCGGTTTTATACACAGTTTTAATATGCTTTATATTTTATTTCAATCATACTTCAAAGTCAACTTCAAAGTCACTTCAAATAGTTTCATTTTACTTTGAAGTATAATTCTATTATTTCCATACTACACATAATTCAAACTTTTTTGCGATGTTCTTTCTTATTGGCTGATTTTTGGCTCATGTTCTCACATGTTATGTATTTTCCCCATCCCCCTTGCATACTCTGCCAGCTCCCTGTTTGCCTCATTGAACGGTCCAAACTCTTCCACTGTGCAGATGCAGGTCTTGCAATGATCGATCAGCTGTTTTGCTGCCTGCACTTTTTCCATTCCAATCGGGAAAAATGCCTTTTCCGACACGACTTCCGATGCTAAAGCCACTGCTGCATTGTACTCTACATCATTTTCCTGCAGGATTCCTGCCGCAAACGGAACAGCTTCGCGCCACAGTCTGTTGTATACCGGGATTCCGCTGCCTGCACCTCCGATCACAAACACCTGCGGGCTGACCGGATTTAAAATCTTATCGTCACTGCAAAAATCTTTGTTCTGGCAGCTATCGGCACTATGCTCCCGGAAACCTTCTGCATTTTCATATCCCGCACACAAAAAGATCTGCCCTGTTACCGGATCAAAACTTCTGTCTGATACTCCGTACAACTCCTGCACATAAGTCCCGGCAAAAATTTCTTCCGGCGTGCCGACACGGTCGATGCGGTCACCTCTGACACAGGCGATCGTATCGGAAACCTTCTGCGCAAGATCAAGTTCATGCAGCGACATGATGACTGCCATCTTTTTATCTCTTGCAAGCATACGGATATTTGTAAGAATATCCATCTTAAACCCCATATCCAGATAAGAAGTCGGCTCGTCTAAGATCAGTATCTTCGTATCCTGGCAGATCGCACGCGCAAGCATCAGACGCTGGCGCTGTCCGTCACTGATCTTCATAAAATCCTGATCCTGCACCTCTTTCGCATGGACGAGTGCGATCGCCTCATCCACTTTTACCCAGTCTTCTTTTGAGAGGATACCAAATCGCCCCGTGTAGGGATAACGCCCGGAAGCCACTACTTCCCTGCCACTCATCAGTTCCGTGCGAAGCCGTTCCGTCATTACCATGGACAGCCGTTTTGAAATCTGGCTGTCTTTTAACTCATCCATGGAGTTTTCACCCAAAAACACCGTTCCGTCCAGTTTCTTTAGCTGTTTGGTGATCGTTTTTAAAATTGTGGATTTTCCAGAGCCATTCGGACCGATCAACGTCAGTATCTCTCCCGGCCGGACAGAAAGATTCACATCCCCGATCAGCGGCTTTTTCTCATAGCCGACGGTCAGATGCTCTGTACGGATTTCCTGCATATGCGCTACCTCCCCTCCTGTTTTCTCAACATTGCCGCAATTACAACCGGAACTAAAAACAGCGCTGTGACAGAACTGATGCTGATCTCTGTCGGTGCAAACACAGTCCTTGCGATTCCATCACAGAAAAGTGTCACGACTGCGCCGCACAGAAAGCACCCCGGTATTAAAATAATCGGTCTTGCTGTCTTTGTAGCCATCCTTACCAGATGCGGCACCGCGATCCCGACAAAGGAGATCGGCCCTGCAAACGCAGTCACACAGGCAGACAGCAGGCTCGACAAAAGGATCATCGTAACCCGGAGCGCCTTTACATTGACACCTATATTTCTGGCATAAGCCTCCCCCATCTGGTATGCCCCGATCGGTTTTGCCAGACAAAATGTCACAAGAACCGCTGCACCAACGATCACGACGATCATCTTTATATTTTCCCATGTCATGCCGGAGAAACTACCCATTGACCAGTTGTGAAGGTTAACGATATTCGAATCACTCGCAAACGTAACACAGAAATCCGTGATGGCAGAACAGATATAACCGATCATGATTCCGCAGACTACAAGCAGAGACATTTTTGATACACGAAACGAAATAAGCAGCACAAATCCCATTGCGAGCATGGAACCCACAAATGCAGCCGCCACCATGCCAAAGGAGCTGATCATGATCCCTTTTTCCAGCAGAAAAATCATGGTAAGTGCCACTACAAGCTTTGCACCGGATGAAATTCCAAGCACATACGGTCCTGCGATCGGATTCTGGAAAAAACTCTGAAGTAAAAATCCCGATACCGACAAAGCACCTCCAAGCAGGATCGCAGCAAGTATACGTGGCAGCCTGATTTTCCACACGATCTGCGAAAATGTCTCATCTTTTCCACTTCCTGCAAAGATTGCAAACAGGTCTGATGTGGATATGTCAACACTTCCTGCTGCAACATTCCATACAAAAAGTGCCATCAACAGGATAAATGCAATAACAAACGAAATAATATATCTTCTCTTCATGATCTAATTTTCTCCCAAAGCCACAAAACTACCTTCAGCCTGGTACAATCTGCCAGTCATTATCTTTTATGACACCATTTCCTTTGCGGCATAATATCAATCCAGTTTCTTTAAAAACCGATACTCTGCATCGGTATCTCCAGTCAGAACTTTATTCAGATCCTCGATAAAATCACAGGTTCCACTCGTCTGCTGATAAAAGTTACTGCCGGTCGTATAAACCTGACCTGATTTTACGGCTTTAAAATCTGCAAACAGGCTGTTTTTCTGCACCAGTTCAGCAATCGATGTCAATTCTCCTTCTATTGTACCATTATAAATAAGAATGTCAGCATCTTTTTCGGCCGCATAAAAATCTTCCATCTGCATTTTCAATGTGGAGAGCGCATTTTCTTCCTCCTCCACATAGCCGTTTAGGGAATAAGTGCCGCCCGCAAGTTCTATCATTGATGACACATAATCGTTTGGTTTGCGCACGGTGACGGTTCCATCGGATGCGACTGCAAAAAATGCCACGGAAAGTCCTGTTTTTTCTTTCTCTAAAATTGGTTCTATATGCGCCACCTGCGCATCAAAAAACTCTTTGGCCTGCTGTTCTCTTCCGAACAAAACGCCAAAAAGTTTTATCCATTCGAGTCTTCCCAGCGGATGTTTTTCATAGCTGGAACGCTCGATCATGACCTTGATCCCAAGTTCTTCTAACTTCTCTTTCACTTCCGGATTATGTGTGATCATCGTATTTTCAATCGCAAACGTACATCCCCCGGAAAGTAAAAGTTCGTAATCCGGTGCACTGTATTTTCCGGCATAGATCAGCTTTCCCTCTGCCATGGCATCTGCGGCTGTCTTTACATACCAGTCTTTTTCTTTGGTTCCGGTATATTTCAGATTGGAAACCGCCCCCGTCTGACAGACTAAGTCCATCACGGCACTAGATACCATATATACATTTTCAAGCGGCTGCTCTAAAACCGTCACATCCCCCGGCACATTCTTTGGTACAGACACACCTTTTGGTACAAGCAAAAAACGACCGTTATCCACGATCGTAATCAGCTTATAAGCACCATATTGTTCTACTTCAAACTGATCGGCGTAGGATAACTCCATACGCCCATTGCAGTTTAAGTCTGTAAAATCAGCCGTTTCCGGGAATCGGAAAGTCAGTGTATAATCGATCTCATGCGGTGTACTCATTGCCGTCGTATCACCGATCACATCCATCTCACATGGGATTCCATCAATTGGAAATGTGAATGTAGAGTTTCCACCCTCATTTTCATTGAGATATTTCTCCCCGTTCACGATCATGTAATCGTAATGCGTACTGCTCCATGTGATCGTCGCATATGCCACTCCATCCGTTACAGTAACTTTCGCCTGTGAATCCACGGTTGCTTTTCCACTGCCGCCCTCTAATGTGACATCCACTGTATATTCGCCATCCTCAGGGACGGAAACTTCTGTACTGTCTGCCTGCTCTGTGGCATCTTTTCCTGCGATGCTTTCTTCTGCTCCATTCTGCTCTGCCATGCCGCCTGCATTTTCCTCTGTAGCATTCTGTCCTGCTGTCTGTGTATTTTCCCCTGCTGCTCCCTGTGCATCTTCCGTTGCAGCCACACTACTCTCTGTCTGGGCAGCATCATTTTTTGTTCCGCATCCTGCAATGATCTGCATGCACATCATTGCAGCTAAAAGCACTGCAGTCACTTTTCTTTTCTTCATATATCTCTCCATCTATATCCAGGTCTGTATCTGACCGACCAGCCCGGATCAGTTAATCTGCTTTCTGTGGATCAGAAACACTTACCTTATGATCGTACCACTCGCCTTTTGTGCCGAGGATTGCAAGATCAAACTCTTCATCTAATGCTTCTACCGGCACATCAAAACCGTATACTTCCTCACTGGTTCCATCACTGTATTTCACAGTGTCAGTTGTAGGCTCTAAAATAGCAGCGCCATCTTTCTGTGCATCGTCTGCTGTTCCAACGAAAAGGTTTACGATCTTCTTTGATACAAGGCTGATATGGATCGTCATTGTTCCATCCTGTACAGTAAGTATTCCACGTCCCTCGTCTGCTTCATTTACATGGAACATACTGCTGTCGGTATCAAACTTTGCTGTGTAAGTTCCATCCTCGAGAGTACCAACGGTACTCTCTGTGGTGGATGTTGACTCAAGTGCTCCTAAAGAATCGATTGCGTCTTTTGTATGATCTACATAAATCTGCTCGATCGCGTCGATTCTTCCAAGTCCTGAAATCTGTGTATCAATGCTGTCAAAATATCCGCTTGCTGTAAACTGGCTCTTCCAGGAATCCTCATCATCTCCTGCCATATCGTTGTTCGCATGATCTCCTGCAACAACCATAAGCGGTCTTAAAACAACTTTTGTATAACCTGCTTCTTTTACTGCCTCGATCACATTTTCGCAGGATGTATCTTCCGGCTCACCCTCAACAGTTCCGATAAATACATTATCATAGGAAAGCGCTTCCATCTGGGCTGCCATCTGGCTGTAGCTTACTTTTGCAGAATGGGAAGTACCATGTCCCATAAATACGAATGCTGTACCATCCTCTTTTGCAGCATCCAGGGAATCATAACCTGCTGTCTTTACAGCCTCTGCTGTGATCGCCTCTGCAACTTTTGCCTTGTCCTCATTGATCACGGTGGCATCTGATCCAACTTCGCCAAGTAATGGCTCTGCAACGGTTACTGTCTCAAATTTGTCTTTATAATTATCAAGTGCTTCTACAAGCTCGTCATACTCTGCACCATGCATCAGATGTGTCGGCTGGACAACAAGATTTTTTACTCCGTTATCAACTGCTCTCTCTAATGCCTGATCCACATTGTCAATCTTCTCATCATCTCTTGCCTGAACATGGTTGATGATGATCTGTGCTGTAAAGGCTCTTCTTACAGACCAGTCCGGATATGCTGCTTCGAGTGCTTTTTCAATTCCGCCGATATCTTCTGCACGGCTGTCATTGAAAGATGTACCAAAACTTACTACTAAAAGTTCGTTCTCTCCGATATTATCCTCATTTAAAGGATCATCCTTTGTGGCATCTCCTGTATCTCTTCCGAAATAATCAGAATCTGCATTTTCACCGGAAACTAACTCTTTCTGTGCATCTGTCAGGGCATCCCATGCCTCTTTTGCTTCTGCACACTGTGCATCTGTATTGTCATTTCTTGTCTGAACATAAATCGCATCGATCAGTTCTGCGACATGATCAGCGGCTGCCTGATCGTCAACTTCTGTGCTCTCTACTGTTTCTGTTGCTTCTGTTTTCTCTGAAGCTGCCTCAGAAGTCTTAACTGTGTCTGTTGCTGTGTCTGCTGCTGTGTTGTTACTTCCGCATCCTGCGACCATGCCTGTGGCAAGTGCTAATGTAGTAAGTAACGCAATGGTTCTTTTCTTCATAATACTCTCCATTCCTGTGTGAAAATGTGTTTTTCACACTAATCTTATATAATGTATTGTTCATAGCTCACAGTATTTTCCCATACAAAGAAACACTCCGCCTTATGATACGGCGGAGTAATAAGTCTGCACATACAATAAAATGTACGCTTTTGCGGACATTCTGTTGTCATGAATAATAGAATGTACGCTCTGCGAACACTCTGTTTATACGGTACGACCAATTACTCGTGATCCGGGAAAATCATTTCCCTGTACCAGACAACTGGCAGGTTTCCTGGCTGAAAGATCATCACACAGATTCCGCCTTCCCAACGCATTGCACAAAAATGCAAAAAACATCAGTGACTTATCTTTAGAATCTGCACTCCCTAATCACAGTGACGAGATCGTACAGGAATCACACCTGTTTCCCTTTTAACCGGCCTGTTCCTGATTTAAAAATACGGCATCTTTTGCATACAGCCACATGCTTTTGGCAATAAACTACCCACTCTGCACACATTCTATTTCAAAAACGACCGGCACCAATTATCTTCTCTATGAAACTCTTAACATACTAGCATATACGCCCCATATTTACAACAACCACTTTTCTCTTGCAAATCATGCAAAATATGATATACTAATCAAGTATTTGCAAAAACATATCTGGAGACGTATCGAAGTGGTCATAACGGGGCGCACTCGAAATGCGTTAGCCCTCCGGGGCACGAGGGTTCGAATCCCTCCGTCTCCGCTCTTCAAAACGGAAACACGATTTATTTTATATTCGTGTTTCTTTTTTTTACACTTTTTCTCCATTTCTCATAATTTTGCTTCTAAAGTACCATATTTTTTGCAATTTATGTCTACCATTTTTTGTCAAAAAATAGTAAAATAAGTGTAATTAATCTTAGGAAAGGGAGCTTGATATCCATGAAAAGCAAAAGTGTTAAAAATTCACTGACAATAATGTGTCTTCTGTTCGTCCTCGTATCTGCTGTAGTCATCGGTAGTATTTCTATCGCAAATATCAGCACCATGACCTCCATGGCAAATAAGAACTATGAAAATGCCATGTTAGACGGGTACAATACCGAGATCAAAAGTCAGGTACAGTCTGTCATCGCCATTTTACAGGCAGAATATGACAAATTCCAAAACGGTGGTCTGACCGAAGATGAAGCAAAAAAAGAAGCAGTAGAAATCGTCCGCAACATGCGTTACAGAGATGATGGAAGCGGATATTTCTGGATTGATGACACCGACTACAACCTCGTTATGCATCCGATTTTAACCGAACAGGAGGGAAATAACCGTTATGATCTAACTGACCAGAATGGTATCAAGATCATTCAGGAGATCATGAAAGTTTCTACCGGTTCCGACGGCGGCGGCTTCAACGAGTTTTACTTTACCAAAGCAGACGGTGTTACTGTTGCCCCAAAGATTGCATACTCTCAGATTTTTACTCCATGGAACTGGGTTGTTTCCACCGGTAACTATGTAGACGATATGGATGCCGAAATGGATATTGCAAAAAATGAAGTTCACGAAAAATATCAGACTATGATCACAGTCCTGATCATCATCGCTCTGGTTATTGCAGTTGCCGCATTCATTGCATCCCGTATTTTCGGTAATACCATCTGCAAACCTTTGATTGAAATTCAGAATTTTGCAAACAGAATGTCAACCGGAGATCTGACTACCGGAGTCAGTGTTTCAAGTAAAAATGAGCTTGGTAAAACAGCCGGTGCGCTTGATCTTGCACAGCAGGAAGTCGTTGGACTTATCTCTAACATTGACGGGGTTTCCTCTCATTTACAGTCTGCCGTTTCGGATTTCAAAAAGAATTTCGACAGCATGAACGAATCTATCCAGAACGTTTCGGCTGCAATCAATGAAATTGCCCAAAACAGTAACTCTCAGGCAGCATCAACTTCAAGTGCCTCTGAAAATATTGCTGAAATTGCCGATGGCATCGCAGATACTTCCTCAGAAATGGAATCTCTTGATCAGAATGCACAGCTGATGCAGGATCGTTCCAATAAGTCCATGGAAACTTTACACAGACTGATTGATGTCAATTCTACAACCAAGACTGATATTGATTCCATGTACAACCAGACAGCACAGACCAATGATTCTGTCAACAAGATCAGTCAGGCAGCTACCTTAATCAGCGAAATCGCATCCCAGACCAACCTGCTTTCTTTAAACGCTTCCATTGAGGCAGCAAGAGCCGGTGAAGCCGGACGTGGATTCGCAGTTGTCGCCGAGGAGATCGGCGGACTTGCTACCCAGTCAGCACAGACTGTCAGCGAAATCAACAACATCATCAGTGAGCTGAGCCAGAATTCTGAAAAGTCCATGGAACTGATGAAGAAAATGAGTGAGGCTTCCGACGAACAGGTTGCAGCTCTTGAAAGTACACAGCAGATGTTTGAAGACTTAAAAGGTGCTCTTGATTCCTGTATGGCGTCCATCCAGACCATTACCGGAAAGATCCAGAATGTCAATTCTCAGCGTGAGCTTGTCACAGAGAGTATCGATACCTTGACACAGCTTGCAACCGACAATGCATCCTCCACAGAAGAGACTTCTGCTATGGCAACGGAACTGGATGCCGCTGTTCGGCAATCTTCCGAGCTTGTGTCCGCTTTGGCTGATGATATTTCAAAGCTCTCTGCAGATATGAAACAGTTTAAACTGTAAATCCGTATGAACTATATACAAATTAATATTTAATCCCAAAAAACCGTGCGGTAATTTTAATCCGCACGGTTTTTCATATCTTTGTTTTCCGCCGGCCAGATAAGTATATCCTGCTGCGGCGGTTCATCTGTCTTATTTTTCCTGATTTTTTAAATGCGCTGCCTGACAATCACTAAAAAGCCACTGTAAGAAGCATTTTAAAACGTGTCACAGCCTTAAGCGCATGGGAAATACCTTTTGGCATAATAATGGACTCGCCTTCTTTTACGATATTTGGCACTCCGTCGATCGTGATCTCTGCTTTACCCTCTAAGATCTGAACCATCGCATCCCCGCCTGCTGCGTGTGCACTGATACCCTCACCTGCATCAAATGCAAATACTGTCATGCCTACACCCGGCTGCTGTGCAAGTGTCATGCTTGCTACTTTTCCTGCTTCATAGTCTACAAGATCTTTCAGACAAAATGCTTTTCTGTGCTCTACGTTTTTGATTAATTTTTCTCCCATGATTTTTTCCTCTTCTCTGCTATAAAAATTCTTACCGTCCGTAAAATAAACTGAAACCATTATAAATCTGTATTTTACAGATATCCCATATACCTAACCGGTTACGGTAATCTGCATGATTTTAAATGCCCCGTTTCCCTTCACGCCATGTGAAATGCCTTCCGGAATCATGAGCGTTTCACCTTTTTGCAGCGGATAGTTCTGATCTTTCGTGTATATATATGCTTCACCGTCTAACAGCACATACATGGTATCTCCGGGATATTCTTCTTCCCGGACATCCTCACCGTCTGCAAATGCAAGCATTGTCATGCACACATGATCACTGTTTGAGAGTGACATGCTGACTACCTGGTGCTCGCGGATATCAATCAGGTGATCTAAGGGCTGGGCTTTTTCGGTGGGCAGGTTTTTTAATGTTGACATTGTTGGGTTCACCTCTGTGGTTTGCTGTGTAAATCCATAGTTACGGTTTATAGTATACACAGTTTAGAGAAAAAATCTGTTGTAAGTACAACATGTTTGGTAAATCATGTAAAAAATTTTATTTATTATTTCTGTTTCTCTCCCTTTTTGCCCGCAAACACCAACCCCAGCAGCAATACCACCGGAAACAGGATGCCCGCAAATATTCCAATTCTTAAGTTATTTTCAAATGCGCTCGACACAAATCCAACCAGAGTCGGTCCGCCGGAACAGCCCAAGTCCCCGGCGAGGGCGAGCAGGGCAAACATAACAGTTCCACCGCGTTTTAATGCAGCGGATGCTTTGCTGAACGTACCCGGCCAAAGGATTCCAACGGAAAATCCACAGATCCCGCAGCCTACAAGTTCCAACATTGGAACCGGGATCAGGGAAATGCAAAGATAGGAAAGGATGCAGAGCGCACAGCTCAACTTCATGAAACGGTCGAGATTTAATTTTTCACCATATTTTCCATAGATCAGACGGGATGTTCCCATCAGGATGGAAAATGACATCGGACCGACCAAGTCTCCGACTGTCTTTGTGATACCAAGTCCCTGCTCCGCAAAGGTGGATGCCCACTGGCTGACTGCCTGTTCTGCGGCACCGGAGCAGACCATCATGACCATCAGCATCCAGAATACCTTTTCCCGGAATAGTTCCTTCATAGTCATACCAGTCTCGCCCTCCTCGTGAAGGCTATAAATCGGTACTTTCGTAAAAAGGATCATATTTGCGATCGGAATGATCGTCCATAATAAAGTAAGGATTTTCCAGTTCCGAGTGCCAAAAGCCGCAAAAAATATGGTAGACAGCAGGACTACACCCGTGCAGCCCCAGCAGTAAAACGAGTGGAGCAGGCTCATTGCCGCCTCTTTATTGTCGGTCGGACAAGCCTCAACGATCGGGCTGATCAAAACTTCGATCAGTCCGCCTCCAACCGCATACACTACGACTGCACATAAAATTCCAGCAAAATGATCCGGCAGTACCTCCGGCAAAACCGTTAACAGTATCAGTCCCACAGCGGCACAGATATGTGCAATAATCACCGATGCACGATAACCGATCCTATCTATAAATCCTGCTGAGAGCAGATCAACTAACAACTGGATCACAAAGTTGATCGTGATCAGCAGTGTGATCTGTGTCAGCGGTATCTGATAACTTTTCTGAAATGTCACAAATAAAAGCGGTACAAAACTGTTTACGATCGCCTGCACGATATAACCGATAAAGCAGGCATACGTTGTTTTTTTATAATCAAACTTCATAATCTCTTTCTCTTACGCAAAACATTTTTTGATCTGTTCCGTGATCCCGCCGTCAATCCATCCTTTCTGTACCATATTTTCCAGTATCGCACATGCCTCATCATGCGTCATTCCGGCTTTATATGGTCTGCTCTCTGTCAGTGCCTGATAGATATCAATGCACGCCATGATGCGTTCCTGCCGGTTTAACTCAGCACCTGTTTTTCCGAACGGATACCCGGTACCATCGAGTTTTTCATGGTGGAGCGCCGCCCAATCGCGGATATCCTCCATTCCTTCCGCCTGTGATAAGATCAGATATGTGTATCCCGCATGATTTTTCATTTTGGAAAACTCTTCGTCCGTCAGGCGTCCCGGTTTTTCTAAGATATCATTTCCGATTGCAACTTTTCCGATATCGTGCAGTGCACCTGCCAGATACATTTTTAGCACCGTCTCCTCGTCATCACCGAGATATGTGGATAATCTGGCTGCATTTTCCGCAACACCAAGTGAATGACGGCTTGTAAATTCGGATTTATAGTCAATGATCTTTGCAAACAGATTGGCAAAATTTTTGCACATTTCACCGCTTAAATCCCGTTTTTTCCTTGGTACAATATTCCACAGCCGCTCTTCTAAATCTGCATCTCCAAGGCTTAAAAAATGTTCTTCCCCAAAAACGTCCAAAAAAACATCCACACATGCATCATCAAATTTTGTCCCTTTATTTTTCAAAAGATAATCTTTTGCGCGCTGCCACACGGCATCATCAAATACCGGCGTCCGGCAGAACGCATCTAAAATATCACACAGATGAATGATCCTTGCAAAAAGAGGGATCTCTTCCCACTTTTTTCCAAATGGTCCGCTTCCATCGGCATTTTCATGGTGATATAAAATCACATTTTTCACATCCGTCAGAAACGGGTACATTTTTAAGTTTTCTTCCCCGTAAATGCAGTGGATGCCAAGCTGCTTTGACGTTATATTTTCCGTATTATTTTTTGTAAAGTCATTGTGAAATTCCTCATGAATATACTGCGTCAGCGCATTGTCATGCAACAGCGAACATGCCGCAAGATCCTGCAGGGCATCTCCTGTAATTCCCATTTTTTGTGCGGTACATACGCTCATATATGCAACTCTTTTTCCATGTTTTGTCGCAACATGGGTCAGTTCCGCTTCGACACAGTCGAGTGCATAAGAGCATGCACCAAGCAAACCAATAATGTCTAATTCCATTTCCCATTCACTTTCTTTTTTATTTTTTCTATCTTAGCACACCAAAATGACTTTTTATAATAATACAGACCAAACCCCTGTTTTACAAATGCTTCTGCTATAAAATTTTCAAATAATGCACCTTTATAAATTCCAAGATTTTTATTTGCCCGAAGATCCTCTTCATAATCAATATTTATCTGTCTTTGTAAACTTTCATTTCTGTATCAGAAAAAGGTCTGCATTCCGTCATATTTTCCATCCAGCTTAAACGCTTTCAACGCTGTCGCCATATATGGTCTGTTCATGTCACAGCTTCCCCGGCAGGTTCCAAGTCCCTGCTTTGCAAGATAATAGGAAGGTCTTTCTTGTACCCGTATATTGCGTTGCTTGTCAGATGCTTTCCGTCCATCCCCTTATTATAAAGTACGGATTTGATTTTCCGGCTGGTATCTCTTACATACCACTCATTCATAATATTAAGGAATGGGGCAAATATCCACAAGCATACGTTTCCAGTCCGGTCTGTCGAAATTGGTTCCCGACCAGCCATCATCTGTATAATGACGCAGGTTGGTAAATCCATGTTCGGTTGCATATTTCTCCAGCATTTTCTTCTGGTTTATGATACTGTTGCTGTCACCACTTTGCTCATCATCACGGGATAATCTCTCTTAGAGCGCAGTGATTTTGTTTAGTTCCGGTTGTTTGGTTTTCATAAGATTCTCCTTTCAAAACAAACAACCAGCTTATCTGTGGTTTTATTCTACCACGAATAAGCTGGTTTGTGTAAAAATAATTATTGTCTCACTAATAGGAGAAATCCGAAAGAAAATCGGAACTGTCTTATAAGTATCATAAAATTTTAATTCCATAAATTTATGGGAATTATGGGATATATATTGATATCTTTCTTGTAAAAATATCAAGTTTCCTGTCTGTAGTCATTTCGGCAAACTTGAAGTTTCCATTTATTTCTTTTTGCGGTATTTGGGTTCAATACCTACTACATACGCTACCATAGCCGCAATACTAATAAGCATTGCACCCAATATAGGTATAATAATCAAACCCGAATTCTGCCCATCTAATAAAGGCAATCCAATTAACGTAAACAAAACACCATACACGCACCACAATATGCCCAAAGCACGATTATAGCCTTTCACATCTTCTATGGGCGCTACCTCAGCATTTGCCCAAAAACCGAAAGGTTTTGCTTTCTTGGAATTAAAATCATAAATGCCCATTACAATAAATAATACGCCGATTATTACCCAAATAACAAATGCTATTAATCTTCCTTCCATAATATGTATCCTTTCTTTGTAGTTCTGTAAATTCCGATTTCTATTTTTCCAGTAATTCTATTGTTTATGTTGTTCCTGCTGTATCGGAAGAAGATATCAAAGCACTGACTTATTGATTGTAATTATATTTTTTTCACTCTGCAAACCCGGAAGTTATATCATCACTTTGCTGCCAGATGCTATATACCTGATACAACATTGATCGGATTCCCTTCCATAAACTGCTTTATATTATCCGCCAGAATAGAAACCAACCGCTGTCTTGTCTCAAGTCCTTTCCATCCCATATGTGGCGTCAAAAGGACTTGATCCATAGTATAAAGAGGGTTGGTTTCTTCAGGTGGTTCAGTTTCCTGAACATCAAGTCCGGCTCCTGCAATCGTACCATTTTCCAATGCTTCTATAAGAGCAGCCTCATCAATAAGTGCACCTCTTGAAGTATTAATGATAAACGCTGAGGGCTTCATAAGTGCTAAAGACTCTTTGTTTATCATATGTTTTGTACTTTCCGTCAATGGACAGTGCATGGAAACATAATCACTATTCTCGAGTAATTCCTCAAGCGATACATAGCGGATCCCCTTCTCATCCGCTCTCGGTGTCCTGGTATATACAAGTATGTTCATATCCAAAGCCTGTGCGATCTGGATAACCTTCCTGCCAATGTGTCCTGCACCTATAACACCAAGTGTTTTTCCATTTACCTCAACATGCGGAACCTGAAGATTTCTGGTGAAATTGTCATGATTTCCGCATGCCAGCATTTTCATCTGTGCCTGCATTGCAGAACTCAGATTCAATATCATCATGATCGCAGTATGTGCCACACGTTCTGTGCTGTATGCCGGGATATTGCAGACTGTAATCCCCTTCTTCCGTGCTGCTTCAAGATCAATATTATTATATCCTGTACCTGCCTCGCAGATCAGTTTAACAGATTCCGGGAATTTCTGTATCATTTCTGCACTTACAGGCATCTCCTTTGTTACAATGACATCTGCACCCTGAATACGCTCTGACAGCTGCTGTTCTGTTGTATCATCATATACTGTAACATCAGAAGATAAAACGGAAAAATCCAGTTTCCCATCAAAATTCATTTTCTTTGCATTCAATACCACACATTTATCGTTCATACTATAAATTCCTCCTTTTGAATTACTTTAGTCTATCGGGATTGCACTTCTTTATCAGTCGGCCATGATCTCCGAAGAGCCATATAGGATATTAAAAAGTTTGCAAACCAACCAGCCGGTACAGCAAGCCAGACAAATGCAATGCCAAAACGCGGTGCGCAAATCAAAGCAACCGACAGGCGTATCGCCAGGTTTACCATATTTGCAATAAGGAACGGGCGCATGATTCCAATGCCACGAAGAACCCCATCAGTTGCCATTTTGATTCCCATAAAGATGAAGAAGTAACCGAGCCATCTCATATAACCCTCGGATACTTGATAAGCCAGGGCAGTTCCATCTTTACCAAGGAATAGCGAGGAAATCTGAGTATGCAAGGTTTCAATGACTATAAAAGCAAGAACTGCAAAACATACATCTAACACCAGTGCAGCGTGATATCCTTTTTTGATCCGTTCAATTTTCTTTGCACCAAGATTCTGGGAAACATATGGGGAAACCGCATTGCCAATGGATACAAAAATCAATGAAAAAACATTCTCTACCCGCATCGTCGCCGCATACCCCGCAAGTGCCTGTGTACCGAAAGGGTTTACAACAGCCTGTACGATCATCATACCGATAGACACTGTAGATTGCTGAAGAACCGAAGGTACAGCAATTTGAAGCATGGAATATAACTCCTTCCTGTCAAACCAATCAAATCGACTTTTATATCGACGCATCCGGCTAAGGAAAAGAAAAAGTGAAAACACCGCAGAAATCCCCTGTGCTATAAGAGTCGCAAGGGCTGCCCCAAACACCCCGAGCCCAAGTCCGGCCACCATCCAAAGATCCATAAAAATATTTAAGATTGACGAGAATACCAGAAGTCCCAGTGGGATTTTTGATTCACCAATTGAAGTGAACATGTTGGAAAGAATGTTATACATAAACAGAAACGGAAAGCCCACAAAATAGACCCGCAGATATAACACTGCATCATTCAGTATATCGCCAGGGGTTTGTAATACCCTCATCATCGAGTGGGAAAAGCAAAAGCCAAAAACACCAAGGACTATGCTTAGAATTAAGAAGCTAAACAAGGACGTTGACACGATGGTCTTCATTTTTCCATACTCCCTGGCACCGAAATAGCGGCTTACGAGCACACCGGCACCGACACCTGCCCCCAGTGCCACACAAATGAAAACATTGGTCAGCGCTGCGCAGGCCCCGACAGCTGCAAGTGCAGAAGAGCCAACAAATTGACCGACGATGATAGAGTCAGCCATATTGTATATTTGTTGAAAAAAGCTGCCCAAAATCATTGGCATTGCAAAAACCGTCAACGCTTTAAGAGGCGTATCTGTGATCAAATATTCATCTTTTGACATTATCATATTCCTCCACAGCCTTTATAATTTCACTTATTCTCCTTCGCCAGAATTTATTCCATGCATTCAAAACGCAAGTTTTAAATTACGTTACGAAATAATTATATGTATTTACAGCTGCCAAGTCAAGCCAACGTTTACTTTCAGTAACATAAATGATATGATATTTAAGAAAAATTACTATCCGAAGGATATTATTTTACAGGAGGGACACTTATGTACCTGAACGGTTTAGATGAACTGGATCAGAAGATCATCCAGTTGCTTATAGAAAATGCACGTATTTCTTACTCTGATATCGGTAAAGAAACCGGTATTTCCAGAGTGGCAATAAAAGCCCGGATTCAGGCTCTGGAGAAAAAAGGCATAATTGAAGAATATACAACTATAATAAACCCTCAAAAGATCAGCGGTGCTGTTTCATGCTATTTTGAAATTGAGACAAAACCAGACCATCTGTCGCAGGTGACAGATATATTACATAATAATGATACCGTCACGCAGATTTACCGTGTCACAGGAAGAGACAAACTGCATGTACATGCCGTTGCCTCATCAAGTGATGAAATGGAACGCTTCCTGCACACAGTCATTGATACACTTCCCGGCGTTATCAGCTGCAGCTGCAATACGATCTTATCACGTATTAAAGATATTAAAGGATTACGGCTATAGAAACCTGCTAAACAATTACTTATATTACATTTTGCTATTATTGCAACACATTATAAATCAGATTAGCACAGCCTTCAATACTGTACAAATCAGATTCGGTTCCAAACAGGCGGACAATGCTCATAGGTGCGAATTGAAAAACACAGAAAGCAGCAACGATTACTGCCGTAATTATAGTCCCAGATGGGCTGTGCACCAGTAGAAAGTCCCACAATTTTCTTCAGGATTTTTGACGACAAAGCAAAACTCTCTTTGTGGAGCTTAACACTCTTAAATTTCCAAATATATACAAAATAGATGATGAACGTTAAAATCTGTCCTATGTTAGTAGCCCATGCAGCACCTTTTATCCCCAGTGAAAAACAAAGATAAATATCGGATCAAGGATAATGTTTGCGATGCAGCCTATCAACATACCAATCAAACTATACTTTTAGGACTTCCATCGGCACGTATGATACCTGCAAGCTTATCCTCATTAAGTGCTTTTGCGAGAGCCTGATTATCTACAATCGGACCTCTTGCACAGTTGATTAATATTGCTGATGGCTTCATCTTAGCAATTTTCTCCGCACTGATTAATCCATTGGTCTCTGCATTTGCCGGAGTATGCACAGAGATAATGTCACTTTCTGACAGCAATGTATCCAAATCGACATATTTAATTCCAAGTTCTTTTACTTTCTCTCGTTCATGACGCGCATATGCAAGTACCTTGGCACCAAATGCCAGAAACAGTTTTGCTGTCTTGAACCCAATCTGTCCACAGCCAATAATTCCTATGGTTTTTCCTTCAATTTCAGTTCCCGCAAGCCCATATTCTCCTTGGTGTGGTCTGCCTGATTATACACAATTTCAGCCGCAGTCTTACCGGTAATGGCATAGTGGAATTTATTCTGTATGGTGGCATAAAAATGATATGCAGTATCAGAATCTCTATCATAATCAATGCTGCACTCTGCAAAGATATCAGTTATCTGTTGCCATATTCTGCGTTCGCTGGCACGGGCTGAATGAATTAAAAGGAAGATGGCTTCTTACGGTGAAGGAATTACAGAAAACCATTATGGAGAAAGGACGGATGTTATATGAACGAATTACAGGATACTTTAGAGGAGATCATGAAGATTTTCAAATGTCAGGAAGACATGCTGGACATTCTGGAGAACGAGAAGTCTCAAAACATCTTCAGAGAAGCCAAGACAAAGGCAGACTGTATCAATGGTGCTATGGCTGCTTGACCAATCTGTGCTGTGATCCTTAAATGCAGGATACAAAAATCCGGTCTCTTTGATTCCCTCAAATAATTGCCAGATACTCCCCGGCTTTCTTTTTTCGTCCGGAATCCTGTATTCTTTTATCTGTTCATTGGTTTTTGAGATCAGCACCGTCTTTGCAAGTTCTAAGTTTTTGGCTCTTTCGGATGCAGACAATTTTAAGAAATGCGTATTGAATGTTCCATCCACATATCCCTCTTCATCAAAATATGCGCCTGCGATCCGGTCTATGGATGCCCGTGCGGGCGTCATTCGTCTGGTGAGTTCTAGCATGTCGTCGCGATTGATCATTTTAATCCCCATTCCTGCGCTGTTTTTTGCACATATCCAGTTTGTGCCGGGGCACAAATCTCCATATCATAATAGCTATTTTAACTGATTTAATATCTTTTTCTCATTCATTCTCGTAAAATCGCTCAGTCTGTATGAGCGTATTCTCTCCTTCACGATCACCGGCACTAAAAAACCATTTGCCGAGAGTTTTGCACACCTGTTTATGATCGTTTTACTGGTCACTCCCACCAACTTGCTGACATCAATCGGCGCAAATTCATACAAATGTTTTTTTATCAGAAATACCAACAGCTCTTTCTCCTTCGCATTCAGATAAGACAATCCGACAAGCAGATCCTCCTCACTGGATTCCCTGGACAACTCGCATACTTTCGCGGAATATAATTCCATCATGCGCAGGAAATAATCTACCCATATCTCCGGATGCGGCGGATTATCCCTCCCGGAATAATACAGTGCCGGAAGTCCCATCTGCAAGGATCGGTAATACTCTTCGGCATCATATGCAAAATACTCTTCTAAAGAACCGATCCCATAAAACCCATATCCATTCAGGTCTAATATATACCCGGACATCAGTCTTGCCGTTCTTCCGTTTCCGTCTTCGAACGGATGGATCGTCACCAGTTGATAATGGACAACTGCAGCAACGATCAGCGGATGATCGTCTGTTGTATTCACATAATTGACCAATTCATCCAAAAGTTCTGGGATATCAATATATTCCGGCGGTATATAATCGGCATTTCCCGTCTCCGAATCATACACTGCAAACAAAAATCCCGGCGGCATGGCTCCCCTCAGCCCAATTTTTTCCTTAGATGCTCCTTTTTCCACTAACGCCTGAATCTCCAGAATCAATTCCTTAGAAAACGGGACTTTATCTTTTACCTTCTTTTCTAAAAGACACAATGCCATGAAGTAATTCCTTACTTCCTGCTCCGGCTTTAAGAAATGTCTGTGCGGATCACTTTCGATTGCGGCATCTGCCTGTCCCTCTGTGAGCGGATTTCCCTCTATTTTATTGGATGCATAGGAACTTTTCTTCTTGGAATTTTTTCTTAACTTATTTGCGGTAATACTCGGTATATGAACATTGCCCATTGAGAATTTATTTTTATCAATCTGTGATATCCTCTTTAGAATATTGTTCGTAAGTGTAACATGGATCATTTTGCTCCCTCCTGCATCATTCTATTATACCAGATTTCCGTAATTTATTCCATTAAATTTACACTATTTTTACACTATTTTTCACTATTCTTTCACTATTTTTCTCTTAATTGCTTTCCTTTTTTACACAAGCCCCTGAATCAGGATAAACAGAATCAGCAGCGGCAATATAAACTGAAAATACGGTTTTAATTTTTTGGGGATCTTAAGTCCCTCTCCCGTGTTTGCTTCGTCGATATATTTGTCAAATCCCCATCCCCACTTCGTTACGCTAAACAGCAGATAGATCAGTGAACCGATCGGCAAAAGCAGATTGCTGACAATAAAATCCTCACTGTCAAGTACATTGCGGCTGCCTATCAGATGCAGGCTGCTCCACACATTATAGCCTAATACGCACGGAATACTTGCGATTAAAATGATCACTGCGTTGATGAACGCAGCTTTCTTTCTGCTCCATTGAAACATGTCCATACAAAATGACATGATGTTTTCAAATACCGCCATGACTGTTGAAAAGCTGGCAAACGTCATAAACAGGAAAAACAGACATCCCCAGATACGTCCACCCGCCATATTGACAAATACATTTGGAAGCGTGATAAAGATCAGGCTGGGACCGGCATCCACTTCCACACCATAGCTGAAGCATGCCGGGAAAATGATCAGTCCTGACATGATCGCAACAAAAGTGTCAAGTCCACAGATCTGTGCTCCCTCACCGGCAAGTGAATGTTCTTTTCCCATATAACTTCCAAAGATCTCCATTGCCGCAACACCAAGACTTAAGGTGAAAAATGCCTGGTTCATAGCCGCTGTGATCACATTTTTAAGTCCTGTCTCTGCAACTGTATCCAGATCCGGTACAAGATAAAATTTCACACCCTCAGCTGCCCCCTGCAATGTGATACTATGCACCGCAAGAACAACGATCAAAATTAACAATGCACTCATCATAAACTTGCTTATTTTTTCCAGTCCATTCTGCAATCCCCTGCTGCACACAAAAAATCCGAGTACTACCGTAAGGATCATCCAGAATGCCATCTGCAAGGGATCTGCAAGAAGATTTCCAAATGCTGCTGCCGTGTCATCCGCTGTCATTCCGGTCAGAAATTCACCTTTTAAAAATTTGAAAAAATAAGATACCATCCAGCCAGAGACTGTCGTGTAATACATCATCAGCATATAGCAGCCAAACATTGCGATCCAGCCGTGAATATGCCACTTACTGCCTTCTTTTTCAAGTGCTTTATAACCTAACACTGCGCTTTTTCTGCTGGCGCGCCCCACGGCAAGTTCCATGGTGAGCACCGGAAGTCCCATTGCTATTAAAAAGATCAGGTAAAACAGGACGAAGATGCCACCGCCGTTTTGTCCAGCCACATAGGGGAATCGCCAGACGTTTCCAATTCCAATAGCGCATCCGGCGCTCACGAGTAGAAAGCCCAGGCGGGATTTGAAGGATTCTCTTTTCATATTTTTTACTCCATTTCTGGTTTTTTATTGTTATTAAGGTGGATTTTAAATGATATGATACATTTATTATTTTGAGGATTCAAATTCTTTTAATGCCGCAAGTGCCTGTCCGCCAAGCAGATACAGGATTCCTGTATTAAAAATGGTCATCAGTCCGATTCCTACATCGCCAAGATCCCATACAAAAGTATATGCTGCAATTCCTCCAATAAAAAGCATAACCAAGGCAAGTATCTTATACAATGTCTGCCAGATCCATTTGTCACCAAACAGATAAGCAACATTGCTTCTGGCATAAAACAGAATACCTAAGAATGTGGAAAAACTGAATAAAAACAGTGTCACGGCGATGAATATCACGCCAAATTCACCCAGATGATAGCGCATTGCCGATTGAAGCAGATCCATGCCCTCTTTTCCCGCCACGACATTTTCCGGTGCTGTAAGCATGATCATTGCAGTACAGCTGCAGATCACGATCGTATCAATAAATACACCAAGTGCCTGTGTCAGTCCGGCGCTGACCGGCGTCTCACATTCGGCTGCTGCGGCAGCACATGGTGCAGAGCCGGAACCGGCTTCATTTGAAAACAATCCCCTTTTTACGCCATTCATAAGGACAGCGCCGAAGCCGCCGGAGACTGCCTGCCTGAGTCCAAACGCTTCCTCAAAAATCCGACCAAAAACCGCCGGAATGCTACCAATATTTTTCAGGATAATAAATATTGTAATTACAAAATAGCAGACCGCCATAACCGGCACGACCACGTCAAGCACTTTTACCGTCGCATTTTTCCGAAGGACGATCACCGCCGCAATCGCAACCAGTACGATTGTTGTGTAGAGTGGCGGAATGCCAAATGCATTTTCAAAGGATGATGCCACGGAGTTACTGATAACCTGGCTGATGCCGCACCAACAGATCAGTCCTGAAATTGCAAAAAGTACCGCGATCAGCACATGCTTTTTCTTCTTTTTTAATTTTTCTTCACAGAAATGATGGATATAATATGCGGGACCTCCGCGATATCCGCCATACAAAGGATCTTTCTCCTTGTGTAACTGTGCGAGCGTCCCCTCCACAAATGCGGTCGAGGAACCGATCAGCGCTGTCACCCACATCCAGAACACAGCACCGGCACCGCCTGCTGAGATTGCCGCTACAACGCCTACCAGATTTCCCATGCCGACTCTGGTAGCCGTCGATACGATCAGCGTCTGGAATGTGGAAAGACTGTCCTTATTTTCCTTTTTTGCCATAAGTGCTTTTATCATATCCGGGAAAAGCCTGACCGGCAAAAATCTTGTGCGGATCGTAAAATAGATTCCTGTCGGAATCAGAAGAATTACAAGTAAAGAAATACCTATGCTGCTTTCCTGCGGCAAAGGGATCGTAATCAGATCTCCCCATAAAAATGCGTAGACCTTTTCAATAACCGAGACTATCATAGTATATACCTTTTCCATCCTTAGTTTGTACTTTCTCTATCATACTATAGATTGTCTCTTTCATGCAATAAACAAAAAAAAGATCCGCAGCATAAGCCACGGATCTTGTCTACCGTTTATACCACTCATTTTTTACAAATAAAGTGCACTCCATTTTATGTCTGATATTTTTATTCTGTTAAATTTTCAATTTCCGGAACTTTAAATTTCTGGATCATTCCCTGCAGACTCTCTGCCTCACTGCTCATCTCCTGACTGGCAGCCGCACACTCCTCAGATGTTGCAGAATTTGTCTGCACAACATCATTGATCTGCTCAATTCCCTCATTGATCTGCTGGATTTCTGTTGTCTGTGTCTCTAATGTATCCGCAATATGTGTAACTTCTTCCGTAATCTGCTTAGAGTTCTCTGCTACCTCCTCCAGCTGTGCCGCAGTCTCTTCCGCAATTATCATACCTTTTTCTACCGCATTCACAGATGTTTCGATCAGTGATGCTGATTCTTTTGCCGCCTGGGCACTCTGTTCAGCTAATAAATTTACCTGATTCGCTACAACTGCAAATCCTTTTCCTGCCTCTCCGGCCCTTGCCGCTTCAATAGAAGCATTCAACGCCAGCAGATTTGTCTGGGAAGCAATTTCATTAATTGTTGCAATAATCTTATCAATCTCTTTTGATGCCTCATTAATCTCATGCATAGAAGCAACCATTTCATGCATCTTACCATTGCTGTCTGAAATGGCATTTCCAAGTTCATCCACTCTTCCACTGATTGCTTTTGCAGATTGTGAATTTTTTTCTACCTGTTCAGAAACTCCGGCAACTGTAGCCGTCAGTTCTTCTACAACCGCTGCCTGATTCGTAGCTCCATCTGCAAGATCATTGGAACTTGATGCCACCTGGTCTGCTGCACTTGAAACCTCACTCGAAACATTTTTAATTCCTTTGATCGTTTCTGCCATACTCTTCTCAAATGACATGAAAGAATTTAAAATACCGACAAAATCTCCCTTCCACTCTACTTCCGGCTGAACATCAAAATTTCCTTCTGAGAACAGTTTCATTGCACGATCAATATCATCTACATAAGTTCCCAAAATACGAATTGATTTGCGCATACTGTGCGCCAGTCTTCCAATCTCATCCTCCGAATGATATTCCAGCGTACTGTGTAAATTTCCTTCTGTCAGTTCCTTTGCAACGTCTTCCACTGCACGTAACGGATCCAGAATTGTTTCAAGTACCTTTTTACTTGTTACCTTAGCCAGTGTGCATGCATAAACCAGACAGATAATAATACACACAATTCCTGCAACAGCAAAAATAATTGTAGTTCTTGCAGACTGCTCACTTACTTCATCTGTGATCTCATCTAATCTTATGGCAATTTCCACAAGTTTATTTAATGCAGGTGTACAACTATTAAAAATTTCATCAATCGCTTTCTCTTTTTCGCCATTTTTAATTTCTTCTATAATCGAATAACCAATGTTTCCCCAATCAGAAAGAGCAGATGCATACTCATTATATTCCTCATCCGGTAAGACTTTGGTTTTCTTTAATATTTCCAGCTGCGAATCCACTTCTGTAAGCTGCTTTTTTACAGTCTGCTCATAACTGTCATAAGCAGATGTATCATTATTTAATGCCATTTCCCTGATATTTCTCGCTGACGCATTCACATTGATCCTGCAGATTTTTACCGCCTGATCCGCAGCATTGACATCATCTATATAATGTAACATATTAGCAAATAACACACCTATGACCACGATAGAAAACAGCCCCGAAATCAACATCATAATAATGACTTTTCTGTAGCCATAGTTTATCCTTTCCTTCAAACGCATATTTTCCAATTTGTTTTTCATTGTACTCTTTTGTGACAACATAGATTGTTATTTCCTTTCTCTTTGAATTTTTTGAATTTTTACTCTTATATACCAAAATCCATTTTCAAAGTCAATAAGGTTTCGGTTTAAATTTTATATTCTATTTTTCACATAATATTCAGTACTCCCATCCCCAAAAAATTCAGCACTTTTACCAAAAAAGGAAACCACCACACCCCGGCTCCCGGTTTGTGATGGTTTCCTATTATATTATTCTGTCCATTTCTTAAATTCTTCATCCGTACATTTCACATAATGTGTCCCGGACACCAGATGATCCGTTCCTTTATTGTAATCAATGCCGGAAGTCTTGTAATCGTAGCTCAATGCCACACGATTCTTTTCCACGACCGGATTCGGTGCAGGTATCGCAGAAAGAAGGCTCTTCGTATATGGGTGGATTGGATTCTCAAAGATTTCCTCCGTTGTTCCGGTCTCTAAAAGATGTCCCAGATGAAGTACCCCGATGCGATCCGAAATATATTTGACCATGGAAAGGTCATGTGCGATAAACAGATAAGCAGTTCCGGTCTCCTGCTGGATATCCTTCATCAGGTTTACAACCTGTGCCTGAATGGAAACGTCCAGCGCAGAGATACACTCATCTGCAATGATCAGTTTCGGGTTCATGATCAGCGCTCTCGCAATTCCGACACGCTGTCTCTGTCCACCGGAAAACTGATGCGGATAACGGCCCGCATGCTCCGGCGCAAGTCCAACCTTTGCCAGAATATTTTTGATCTTTTCCTCACGCTCCGCGCGTGTCTTGTACATGTGATGGATATCTAAGCCCTCGCCAATGATGTCGCGCACTTTTTTTCTTGGATTTAAAGATGCCATCGGGTCCTGGAAGATCATCTGCATCTGTGTGCGCAGTGCCTGGCTGTTTGCCTTATTGATCTTTCCGCTGATGTCCATTCCGTTAAAATTGATCTCCCCGGCAGTCGGATCATATAGTCTTATGATACTTCTTCCGATCGTTGATTTTCCGGAACCGGATTCCCCTACCAGACCATATGTCTCACCCGGATAGATCTGGAAACTTACGTTTTCTACCGCATGCACGGTATATGTATTACTTACCTTAAAATATTGTTTCAAGCCTTTCACGGTAAGAAGAGGCTTACTGTTTTCATTCACCGTCATCGATCTTAGCCTCCTTCTTCATTCGCGCAATACGCTCTTTTAATTCAAGCGGCATCTCTGCCTTCGGTGCCCGCGGATCTAACAGCCAGGTTGCCGCATAATGCGTATCTGTGATCTGGAACATTGGCGGCTCAGCCTTGTCATCGATCTCAAGCGCAAACTGGTTACGCGGTGCAAACGCATCGCCCGGTTTCTCGTTTAACAGGTTTGGCGGCGAACCAGGGATCGTGTAAAGCCTCTCGTCCGCGGTATCAAGATCAGGCATTGCGGAGAGCAGTCCCCATGTATACGGATGCTTCGGATCATAGAATATCTCATTGATCGTACCTTTCTCGACGATTTTTCCGGCATACATGACATTGACGTAATCTGCAACTTTGGCAACCACGCCGAGGTCATGTGTGATGTAAATAACGGAAATGCCTCTCTCTTTCTGTACTCTGCGGATCAGCTCGATGATCTTTGCCTGAATCGTAACATCCAGTGCAGTCGTCGGCTCATCACAGATCAGAAGATCCGGGTTACAGGCAAGCGCGATGGCAATGACCACACGCTGTCTCATACCACCGGAGAGCTGATGCGGATAGTTTTTCATACGTTTTTCTGCATCCTCGATGCCAACCTCTTTTAAAAGTTCTACTGCCTTATCCCAGGCTTCTTTCTTCGGTGTCTTAAAATGCCAGATCATACCTTCCATGATCTGTTTTCCGATCGTCATGGTCGGATCAAGACTTGTCATCGGATCCTGGAATACCATGGCAATTCTTTTTCCATTGATATGGCGTCTGATCCACTTTTTATCTTTTGTTAAAATGTCTACCGTCTGCGGCGTTCCATCCGCATGATGATAGGAAAATTCTATGGTACCGCCTGTTACTTTTGCATTGGATGCCAAAATACCCATGGCAGCTTTCATTGTTACGGATTTACCGGAGCCGGACTCACCAACGATCGCAACTGTCTCGCCCTTCATCAGGTCAATATTGACTCCACGGATAGCGTGCACGCTTCCTGCAGTCGTCTGAAACGTAATATCCAGGTCCCGTATTTTTAAAATCTGTTCTTTTGTCTCTGACATATACGAATCCCCTTTCTTACATTTCTTTCAGCTTCGGATCTAATGCTTCACGTAAACCATCTGCTACAAGGTTAAAACTTAACATCAGAAGCGCCATTACAACGATCGGCGGAATGATCTGGTACGGATGTGTGGTAAAACTGTTAAATCCTTCGGAGATCAGTGAACCAAGTGAACACTGCGGCACCGGAATACCAAGACCTACGAAACTTAAGAACGCCTCGGTAAAGATCGCTGTCGGGATGGAGAACATTACCTGTGTAATGATCGGTCCAATGATATTTGGCAGAACTTCTTTAAAGATAATAAAGAAATTTCCTGCTCCAAGTGTCCGTGATGCAAGTACAAATTCCTGCTCCTTTAATTTGAGCATCTCAGCTCTTGCGATACGGCTCATGCCGACCCACTCTGTCAGCATCAATGCAAAAATAATGGTAAGCATACCCGGCTGCAGTACTAATAATAAAAGAGTTACGATAACAAGACGCGGAATACCGTTCGCGACCTCCAGAAACCGCTGCATGAACATATCGACTTTCCCGCCAAAATATCCGGAGATCAGTCCATAGCTCATACCGATCACCATATCGATGATAGCGGCTGCTACGGCGATAATCAGGGAAACGCGTGCACCGGACCAGGTACGTGTCCAGATATCACGTCCGAAGTTATCACTTCCGAACCAGTAGTAAAGATCATCTAAGCCTTTTTCTTCATAGTAATTGATCTTTTTTGTTCCGGTCGTTGTTTTCATGCCCTCACTGCCATCGAAGATGCCAAGTTTTTCAAGACCTTTTACCCTCGGTGCAAAGTTTTTCTGTGTCAGTGACTGTTCGGAGTAACTGAAATCATTCATTCCCGGGCCAATAATTGCAAATACCGTAATGATAATGATCAGGATCAGACCGATCACTGCACTGATTTTTTTGAAATAGCGGATCAATACGTCTTTCCAGAAACTCTGTGCTGCAAAGTTGTCATCTAACGCAAGTTCGCCATCCGTATGTTTAAATTTAAAATCCGCCTCGACCGGTATGTAGCCGGCAGCATCATTTCCCACATTCATGGTATTTTCCTGTGACACCATATCAGTCTCCTTTCTTTGCCAGACGAATTCTCGGGTCAATGATTCCGTAAAGGATATCTACCACAAGCATGATGGCAATGTACATTGCAGAATAAATAAAGCTTAATGCGATAACCACGTTGTAGTCGTTCGACTGAATGGCATTTACCAGAAGACTTCCGACACCCGGTATTGCAAATATTTTTTCAACAACCAGAGAACCGGTCATCAGATCGACAATCAGCGGTGCAAGCACGGTGATGATCGGGATCAGTGCATTTCGCAGCGCATGTTTAAAAATCAGCGCTGAACCCGAAATTCCTTTGCTCTCCGCAAGCAGCATGTAATCGCTGCCGAGTACTTCTAACATTTCACTTCGTGTAAAACGGGCAATCGACGCCATCGTAAACATCGAAAGTGAGATACTAGGCAGCACGCTTGATCCGAAAATATCGCTCTCCGAAAACAGCATCGGGAACCACCCTAATTTAAATCCGAAGTTATAGCTGAGTGCCAGCGCGAACACATACGACGGCACCGACACACCGATAACTGAAATGATCGTCGCTAACGAATCCCATATCGTGTCATGTTTTAATGCCGCGAGAAGTCCAAGCAAAAGCCCGACCACGGCACCAATCAACACCGCATATCCTCCGATACTGATGGAGATCGGAAGTCTTGTCTTTATCAACTGGGAAATTGGTGTATTCTTTGAGATATTGTAACTTACGCCGAGATCTCCCTTTAACATATTGCCTACATATTTCACAAACTGTACCGGCAACGGCTGATCCAGTCCATATTTCGTATACAGTGCTGCCTTCTGGTCTGCATTTAACTTCTCATCGTTGAATGGAGACCCCGGCATCAGCTGCATCAAAATAAACAGAACGAGCAAAATTGCAAGCAACGTAAACAGAGACGTTACGATTCTCTTAAGTGCATATTTTTTCACGTTCTAATCCTCCTTTAGTTTTGCGGAGCAAAATGCGACTGCCTTTGCAGGAGCAGAGGATTTTCCTCCTTGTTTTCCGAAGGAAAATGCCTGCTATGCATGCTATGCTCAATAGCTTGCATAGCATGTGCCTCTTGCAGGAGCAGAGGATTTTCCTCCTTTAGTTTTGCGTTCACGACATAGGAAATTCCTGCCTCATTTCCTATAGCGTCAACAATATGATGAAATTGCCGCACCAAAGTTTTGCACTTTAGTGCGGCTATATTCATTTTCCTGCAAAACAGAATATTTACTGTTTCAACACTTTTTTATTCGGTCTTTACAGCATCTTTGTATACACGGTTGATAGCTACCGGATGATACTCAACGCCCGTTACTTTAGAAGAAAGCATCTCTGCGTTGCACTGTGTGTAAAGCGGATAAATAACAGCCTCATCCATAACAATCTTCTCAGCATCGTAGAGTCTTGCCCAGCGTCCCTCTGCATCTGTGCAAAGATCACCGGTTGTACACTCATCAATGATTGCATCGTAATCTGCGTTGCTCCACAGACCGTAGTTGTTAGAGTTATCTGTTACCCACATTCCAAGATATGTCATTGGATCTGCGTAGTCCGGTCCCCAACGTGTTAAACCTAACTGGAAGTTACCGTTCTGCATGTCTTCCACACGCTGTTTCTTCGGCTCAACAACCAGGTTTACGGTCAGTCCCGGAAGAGCTGTCTCCCACTGCTCTTTTAATACCTGCGCTACTTTCTGAGGTGCGTCATCTGCATCTACTACCATGTCTAAAGTGATCTCAGATTCACCAAGTTCCTCTAAACCTTTTGCCCAGTAATCTGCTGCTTTTGCAGTATCATAAGCACATACATCAGAGAATTTTGTCTGATCTTCGGAGAAGTCAGATCCATCCGGTCCTGCTGCAAACTGCATCGGAACTGCTGTGTATGTAGAAGCAGAACCATCTTTTAATACATCTGCTGTGATGGAATCACGGTCGATTGCCATTGTCATTGCAAGACGTATATTTAAGTTTGCGAGTTCAGGAACAGAATTCATATTCGGGCTGACATACCATAAGTAACCTGCACCAACGGTTGTGAATTCAGGATCATCTTTTACCTGGTCAACCTGCTCACCGTTTACTAATGTTGTATCTAGTGCGCCTGTCTGGTAGCTCATTAATGCCTGCTGTGAATCCTGGATTACCTGATAACTTAATCCGGAAAGTTTTACTCTGTCGGTATCATAGTAGTCTGCATTTTTTGTTAAATGGAATGCAGTTGCTGCCGGCTGATAAGAATCCAGCACAAATGCACCGTTTGATAATACTGTCTCAGGACTTGTTGCAAATGTATCTCCACAGGAAGTAAAGAACTCCTCATTTACCGGATAGAAAGTCGGGAAATACATCAGAGAAGTGAAATAGCTGACTGGTACATTCAGTTCAACCTGAAGTGTATTGTCGTCTACTGCTGTCACACCAAGTTCACTCTTGTCTTTCTCACCTGCGATGATCTCTGCTGCATTTTTGATCTGACCGATATCGCTTAACATATATGCATACTCTGATGCAACATCCGGATCAACAGCTCTCTGCCATCCGAATACGAAATCTGCTGCGGTAACCGGTGTGCCGTTGCTCCATTTTGCATCGGTACGAAGATGGAATGTATAAGTTAAACCATCGTCTGATAAATCATAGCTTTCTGCGATTGCCGGAACTGCCTGTCCGTCTGCATCCATCTGCATCAGACCGTCGGTGTAATCAGCGATTACCTCAAAAGATGTTCCGTCGGTAGCCTGCTGCGGATCGAGTGACTCGACCGGAGTCTCAAGCATAACATTCATGTCTGATGCGCTTGCTGCGGCATCTGTTCCTGCAGCATCACCTGCTGCGCTGCCTGTCTCTGTGCCTGTGGTTGTTCCCTGTGTTGCAGAAGAACTGTTTCCGCCACAGCCTGCAAGACCAAGCATCATTGTTCCGGCCATCAAAATAGCCAAAACTGCTTTGGTTTTTTTCATAATAGTAATCCTCCTTGTTTTTGCGAAGCAAAAATCCGAGTCCTCTGACGAGGAGAGGATTTTCCTCCTTAATAAAAATGCGCAAAGATGGCTCTTTTTCTCTGCGCCCCTTTACGCTGATAACACTTTATCACATTGCATTGTCAAATGCAAGTATTATGTTATACATTTTGTACTTTTGTACTAATTTTTTTATTATATTCTGTTTTTGTCTATTTTTTCTAAAAACAGGCAAATTCACACACAAAAAAATAGGTGAAATACCTTTTCATGTATTTCACCCATAACTTTTTTAATCTTCCTCATGTTCCCTGCATCAATATTTTAAATATTTTTGTAAGAATTATTTTGTAAGGTCTTTTATAACTTCCCCTGCAAGGATCAGACCTGCCACAGACGGTACAAATGCGATACTTCCCGGAATATCACGGCGTTCTGTACATTTATGGACTGTTCCAGGCGGGCAGACACAATGTGAACGGCAGCTGATACTCATATCTTCGATCGGTCTTGTCGGCTGTTCCTTAGAATATACAACTTTTAATTTTTTGACGCCACGTTTTTTTAACTCACGGCGCATGACACGGGCAAGCGGACAGACTGTCGTCTTATAAATATCTGCTACTTCAAATTTGGTCGGATCTAATTTATTGCCGGCTCCCATACAGCTGATCACCGGTACGTTACACTCTTTTGCCCGCATGATGATCTCTAATTTGGCTGTAACTGTGTCTACTGCATCCACGACATAATCATATTCGGAAAAATCAAACTCATGTGCATTTTCCGGCAGATAAAAACATTTTCTTGCTTCCACCTTCGCATCCGGATTGATCTCTAAGATGCGCTCTGTCATCACATCAACTTTATATTTTCCAACTGTCTTTCTGGTTGCAATGATCTGACGGTTGATATTGGTCAGGCAGACCTTGTCGTCATCCACGATCACAAAAGATCCGACTCCGCTTCTTACAAGTGCCTCCACAACATAGCCGCCAACTCCGCCGATCCCAAAGACCGCAACTTTCGCATTGGCAAGCCGTTCCATATTATCCGCCCCAAGTAATAACTGGGTTCTCGAAAATTGATTTAACATATCCTGTATATCTCCTGTTATCTCTATTGCTATTTCACTATAGTGTCTCATTCATACTTCCCATACGGTATCCACCAAGATCAAGTGTCACATAGGAAAATCCCAGTTGTTTCAGGTAAGAATAAATCTTTTCCCGGTTTTCCCCGGAAACCAGTCTCTCAATCTCATCCGGCAGCACTTCAATACGCGCAATATCCCCATGGATTCTTACGCGCACCTGATGAAATCCCAGATCAAGCAATAACTGTTCTGCCTTATCTACCATACCAAGTTTTTCTTCAGAGATCGTCTCTCCATAAACAAACCGGGAGGAAAGGCACGCAAATGACTGCTTGTCCCATGTCGGCAATCCCATTTCTTTGGAAAGTGTGCGGATCTCTTTTTTATTCAATAAGGCCTCTCTGAGTGGACTTTTGATACCAAGTTCTGCTACGGCTACAAGTCCCGGACGATAATCGCCGTTATCATCCATATTCGAACCCTCTGCTACGGCATTGATCTGATATTCATTTGCGATTTCAAGTATTTTTTCAAACAGCTCATGCTTGCAAAGGTAACAGCGGTTCTTCGGATTCTGCCGGAATCCCTCGATATCAAGTTCTTCTGACTTGCACACGATATGTCTGATTCCCTGTTCCTTGCAAAACTGCTTTGCCTCCTCTAACTCCCTTTTCGGAAAAGAACAGGAGGATGCGGTAACTGCGATCACATGATCTGCACCAAGTGTTTCTTTAGCAGCGGCAAGCAGAAATGTAGAATCCACTCCGCTGGAAAATGCAACGGCAACACTGCCCAATGATTTTAAATATTCCTGTAAATTTTTATATTTTTCCTGTACTGACTGCATAACAATCCTTCTTCTTACTGCCTTTTTATAAAAACTATATTTTTCCATTAATTCCTAGTTTTCTCATAGGTTCTATGTATTTTAACATGATATGATGTGAGTGTCAAAAGGTATGACAAAACGGACGTCAAATGCTTCTGCATCCAGCGCCCGCTTCCGTCTAATCCAGTCTTACCACTGCATAATCACCCATAGCATGATTGACATAAAAGATCACATATACTTTTCCATCATGCATGTAAGATTCTCCTGTTGTCTCATCTGTTCCATAATCCTCCGGATCGCCATCAAAATGAGCAAGGCTTGCTGCAAGTGATTCCTCTGTCGGTTCCATCCAGATAAAATTAAATTCCAAAATATCCTTCATCGTGATTTCTGCAGAAGGATTTCCATCTGCATCCAGTACCGTATACCCCTGCGCGCTGCCTCCATCCTCTTTCCCGGCAAATAAAATTTTTGCTGTCTGATCCGGATCGGCAAAATCAGAAAATGTCATTTTTTCGCCGGTCTTCATGTTAATGTTAACGGATGTAAGTGCTGCGGACGGATGTGCCGCTCCCTCATAATTATAATAACCCTGACAGGTCAATGATAATATATCCTGCGTCTGTTCCTGTACGGTGTAGGTAAGCATTACAGAATCGTTTGCGCCAAGGCTCATCTCCTCTGTATCTCCTGTCATTTCCCCGGCAGCCTCTTTCGCAGTAGTTTCAAAGTAGTTATTCCATTCTTCCTGCTTGTCGGTATTACTCCATCCTGTGATCTTCGGGTAAGAAATATCAACCAGCTCTGTTTTTTTATAACTTACCATCTCTACCTGATAATCACTCTGTGCTTCCTGTTCTGCTTCTGTCCCATCGGCAATGTCTGTTGTTTCTGCCCGCTGTGTATCTCCAGAAGATTCTGTGTCATCTGCCTGTGCCTCATTCTGTACCGTGCTTTCACTCGTTTCCTGACGGTCTGCGCTATTGTCCGCACCGGTACTCTTATTTTCACCACAGCCTGCTGCAAACATCAATGACAGTGACAATGCTACAATCAATATAAAGTTTCTTTTTTTCATGCAAATTTCCTTTCCTCTGCAGACAGACTAATCTGCCATCCTCTACTGCTCTAAAAATTTTACAATATCCTCTGGTTTCTCTGCAAAATGTGTTGCTCCATGTTCGATCAGAAACTCCTTATCACGGAATCCCCAGAGTACCGAGATACATGGCAGTCCGGAATTTTTTGCTGTCATGACATCCACATCTGAATCCCCGATATAGACGGCTGTATCAGCAGATTTACCCAGTTCTTCCAGTGCAGTTTTTACCATATCCGGTGCCGGTTTTCTCGCCACACCTTCGCGTTCTCCGATCGCAGCCTGCACGATACCTTCAAAATAAATTTCATTCAATTCTTTGACGGCAAAATCAATCTTATTAGAAACGATCGCAAGGGCATAACCTTTTTCTTTTAATTCACGAAGCAGCGGAACCACTCCATCATAGGCTCTGGTTTTGTCATTGCAGTGCTCTCCATAATATTTTTTAAATATAGAAAATGTTTCTTCAAATTTTGGATTATCAAATCCTCCCGGAACGGAAAGTTCCATCAGACGACGCACACCGTTTCCAACGAATGAACGCACTTCACCGATCGTGCGCTCCGGCATCTGCATCGTGCGCAGTGCATGATTGGTGGCATCCGCCAAATCCTCTAACGTATTCAATAAAGTTCCATCCAGGTCAAAAACGACTGTTTCATACTTTTTCATAATGAACCTCATTTCCAGACAGCTTATATTTCACACTGCCATTATCTTCCTAATATTGACTCTTACGGTTTCCGCAGGCACCTGTTTGTAATCTTCTAATTAACACTCACGTTCCCCGCAGGCATCTGTTTGTGATCTTCTAATTAACACTCACGTTTCCGGCAAGCACCTGTTTGTAATCTTCATAATTTTTTGCCAGAAGCGCAGGCGTATCAAGCCCATACGGACATTTGCTCTTACACTTATTGCAATGTAAGCAGTTTTCAATTTTCTTCATCTTAGCCTGAACCTCAGGTGTGAGCTGCAGCGCTGACGGGGAACGACGGAGCAGTAATGACATGCGGGCACAGTTGTTGATCTCGATACCCGCCGGACACGGCATACAATAACCACATCCGCGGCAGAAATCTCCCGCAAGTTCTTTTCTGTCATGCTCGATCAGTGCACAGATCTCATCGGTCATAGCTGGCGGATTGTCAATATAAGAAATAAATTCGTCCAGCTCTTTTTCTCTCTGCACGCCCCAGATCGGCAGTACATTTTCATACTGCGCTTCAAATGCATAGGCTGCTGCCGAATTTGTGATCAGTCCACCGGAAAGTGCCTTCATCGCAATAAAGCCCATATTTGCCTTTTTGCATTTTTCCACCAGAGCAATATCTTTATCTGTTGCCAGA